>JBDGYW010000487.1:0-9865 GCA_039588935.1 Gemmatimonadota bacterium
TGAGGGCGATGGATCCGGATCGCACTCGGCGTTACGAGACGGTGAACGATGTGGCTCTAGAGATCGAACGGCACCTGAAGAACGAACCGATCCTGGCACGTGCACCTACTGTCGGATATCGGGTGCACAAGTTTGTGCGGCGGCACGCGGTGGGGGTGGCAGCGACGGCACTTGTAGCCCTTGCGCTGATCGGCGGCCTGGCGGGAACAACGATCGGAATGGTTAGGGCTCTTAGGGCGGAGCGTCTCGCAACCGCAGAACAGGCGAAGGCCACGGCAATCAACGAGTTTATGCAGGAGACTCTGGGCTCCGCGGACCCCGAAATAGGGTTGGGCCGTGACGTGACCATCCTGAGCGCACTCGACGCGGCGGTCGAGCGGATAGACGAGTCGTATCCGAACCAGCCGGAAATTGCAGCTGCGCTCAGGGAAACAATAGGCTGGACCTATGTGTGGTACGGCCGGTTTGATGAAGCCGAGAGACTTATGATGTCTGCGCTCGAGGTTCGCAGAAGTCTGTTTGGAAACCAGCACCTTGATGTTGCAAAAAGTCTCTACCGCCTCGGGGTCCTTCACATAGACCGTGGTGACCCCGAAGCTGCCGAAGAGCCTCTTCAGCAAGCGTTGGAGATTCGCCAGAGTTTGCTAGGCAGTGACCATCAGGATGTTGCTGAAGTGTTGAATGCTATGGCCATCCTATCGCAAGATGACCACGACCTCGATAGGGCGGAGGAGCTGTATCGCGAAGCTGTGGGAATTCATCGGGCGGCGCTGGAAGAAGAACGAGTCGTTGGGAAATTGGGCCAGGTTACATACGCAAAAACACTTGCCAACTTGAGCGGAATATTGGTGCAGACTGGAGATCTCGAAGAGGCTGAACAACTCCTCCGGGAAAGCGTCGCAATATACCGCAGGCTCTTCGACCGGCCTCATCCGCACCTTGCGGCGAATCTTAATTTCCTCGGCGTGATACTCCGCGAGAAAGGAGACAATTGGGCTTCAGAGCAGGCGACCAGGGAGGCTTTGGACATGACCCGCGCCGTGTACGGGAACCAGAACGCCGCAGTGGCGTACGTTCTCTTGAATCTGTCTGAAACGTCTGAAGCCAATGGTGCATTCATCACAGCGGAATCGACGGCAGCCGAAGCCCTGGAGATTGCCAGAGCAGCCGATGGGAATGTAGACGCACTCGATGCATCGGCCCTTAGAAGACTTGCCCAGGTCCACATGGCGCAGAGTCGATACACCTCCTCAGATACTCTCCTCAACGAAGCCATCGTGATATCCACAAACACGCGGGGCTCAGACAGCAGATGGCGCCTCAGGAGCATACAAGGGGAATGCCTGACAGAGTTGCGGCGCTACGATGAGGCCGAATCGCTGCTGCAGGCCGCTCTTCCGATTCTCCAATCTTCGGAACGTACATTTGAATTGCGGCGAGAGGCCGATATCACGCGTACGATGGAGAGACTTGTTGAGCTGTACGTGGCTTGGGGCAGGCCGCAAGAAGCTGCCGAGTATCGTACTCTGCTAGAGCGGTAGTCCCTCTATTACACTCCTCGAAGACTTACCCTACTGACAAGTGATCGCACAAACGGCGGGTATAATGTTCGCACTGGGATCGGCCCTCGCGTGGGGTGGAGCGGATTTCTTCGGCGGGATCGCCAGTCGCCGGAGTAACCACGTGGAGGTCTTGGCCCTCTCCAGGCTGTCATTGGTTGGTGTCCTGGGCACACTCGCGGTTGTTACCAGAGACGCGCTGCCGCCCGCAACTTCCGTAGGTTGGGCAATAGCCGCGGGTCTGAGCGGAGCATCGGGAATCGCCGCGTTGTACAAAGGCCTGGCCGTCGGCCGTTCATCGTTTGTCGTCCCGACAGCGGGTGTGGTAGGGGCAGCGTTGCCGGTGTTGTTCGGCGCGATCTTCGAGGGCATCTTGCCGATCGTGCAGCAGGCCGGATTAGTGTTGGCCCTGGTTGGCATTTGGATGGTGAGCAAAGGCCATGGCGACAGCGAAACAAGTGCACCGAGTGGGCTCAAATACGGGTTCTTTGCGGGCATAGGGTTCGGAGGGTCGTTCATTCTGTTGGGGCAGGTACATCCGGGCTTTGTCTATACTCCGCTCGCCATCGCCGGTACCGCAGGAACCCTGATCGCTGTTGTCGCGTTGATCGCCTCTCGAACCAAGTTACCCATACCGACGCGGAATCCGGGCGCCCTGATGGCTGGTACTCTCGACGCCGTGGGAATCGTCTGCTACATGCTCGCAATCAGTCTGATTCGCCTCGACGTTGCGGTGGTTCTAGGCTCGATCTACCCGGCGATCGCCGTGCTGCTCTTTTGGGGGGTGATGAAAGAACGCGTTGCCGGAACGCAGTGGGTGGGACTTGCGGCATGTGTTTTGGCGATAGCGCTGATCGTAGCCTGAATGAAACGCAGCTTCTAGTCCTTGGACTCCCACGCCTCGATCGCCAGATCTATTGCCGGGCGGAGGCCAAGTTGCGTGCGCAGTGCGCCCATCTGCCCGATGTGATAGACCTCATGCCACATGATATAGGTGACTACTCCCAGCACGTTCTTTTCCTCATGAGGGTGCGATGCCTCCTGTAGCGGAGCGAGCACCTGCTCATCCGTGGCGTTCTCCAATACAACGCGGGTCTGATCAGCGACGGTTGACCAGGAAGACCTGAGCTCGGCTATGGTAGGTAGTCGCTCCCATCGGTTGCGGCGACTGTTCGCTCGAACAGCGGCTCGAACGTGTTGTCCACGCTCGCACCGAGCAGCTGCATCAACTCACATCACGCATGGCACAGATGACCCACATGCCAAAGGATCGAAGCGCCCTTTGTTTCGCGGATACGCCGTTTTGCCTGCTCATCGGTGAGATCTGCGGTCATCAGTTCCACAAAGAAGTCGCTGAACCTCTTGGTTTCGGCGATCAGCAGATCAAGTTCGTCATCGGTAAACAACTCCGCCTTTCATCACGAAACCGACTCGTTGTAACGCAGTGATGTCTTCAAGAGGATCGCCGGGGACCGCGATGATATCCGCGAGCGTGCCCGGGGCAATCCAGCCGCGGTCGGTCACCTCCAATACATCGGCGGCTACAGTAGTAGCAGCTCTGATTGCTTCGAGTGGAGTCATACCTCGCTCGACGAGTGTGGCGAACTCGTTGGCGTTGTCACCGTGCGGGAACGCTCCTGCGTCAGTGCCGAACGCGATCGGGATTCCCGCACCGATCGCCATCCTCAGGCTTTCGGCCATTCTAGGAAAGACGTACTCCGCCTTTCCCCGCAGTTGCTCCGGAAGAGCGCTGATCTCAACGGCGTCTGTGAGGTAATTGGTTGGAACGAGGTAGGTACCTCGCTCCAGCATAAGCTGGATCGCCTCATCAGTGAGCATGGATCCGTGCTCGATGGTCCGAACGCCGGCCTGCACTGCCGCGACAATGCCTTCCGTCCCGTGTGCATGTGCAGCCACGTGGAGGTCATGCCGCTCGGCCTCGGCAACGATGGCTTCCATCTCTTCGAGGGTGAGCTGTTGCGCGCCCACTGTCTCCTCGAACGATATCACCCCGGCAGTTGCGCAGATCTTGATGAACTTCGCCCCGTGTTTGATTTGATACCGAACCGCGCGTAGCGCCGCGGGTACCCCATCGACGACACCATCCTCGGGTCCACCCTCCATAATACCGGGTGCAAACCCGGTGACATCACAGTGGCCACCGGTGATGCCGAGTGAGTTGGCTGCCGGAAAGATCCGTGGGCCGACCACATCACCACGTTCGATCGCCCGGCCCAGAGCTACGCCTGCCATGCCGCTCAGATCGCGGACAGTGGTGAAACCGGCATCGAGAGTCTTCCGAGCATTGCCCGCGGCGCGCAGAGCAGCATCGGCTTCCGTCTCGGTAACCTGCTGCATCACCCATGCGTCGGTTGTGAGATCGAGAGAGAGGTGTGTGTGAAGCTCGATGAGGCCGGGAAGCAGCGTGACGTCGCCGAGGTCGACAATGTCGACTCCGGTGGGGATTACGCCGCCGACTCGGGTTATTCTATCCCCATCCACGACTACTACCGGATCAGATACCATTGTGCCTGTTTCGACATCCAGGAGGCGCGCCGCAGTCAAGACGGTCTGGCCGGTTATGAGCGACGGGGCCAAACTCAACGCGAAAATGAGCAGGGGCAGTGTACGCACGATAGTCACTCCATCCAGCGATAACGTCCGAGCGTGTTTGGTCAGGTTGCGAGACATGTCTACATATAGCATCTATTGTTAACAGAAACAAAGCATCTCTCCCGTGTTTTGCGTCTTGGTTGTGGGATGGAGTCGCCTATGCCGATTGCCGCCACCAGTGAAACACCCACACTGGATCGTTATGCATCCATGTACCCCGACGTTCCGGTTGAGGTAATCCTCAAGGAAGATCTCCTGCGTCTCGGAATTGGACTCACTCCCGCCGCAATGGAGGCAGCCAAGGACTCGAGAACGCAAGCCTACTTTCTGTTCTCGTACAACATCTCGGCACACGCCGATCTTGATGAAGGTTTCAGCACCCAGGCCCCAGAGGACATTCAGTTCCTGGACGGTGCCCACAATCTGAGTCCAACGTGGGTGAGAGTCGTCCTCAACCGCGAATCTCCGTATGTAATCGACTTGTTTGAAGGGCGTCTAACGGTCTGCGAGAATGGCACGCCTGTCGCGGACGTGAAGTATCCAACCAAGCCTGCTTACTACGGGCGTACCTTCGATGACGGCATGCTATACGAGCAGGTGATCCCCCTCTTGTACGACTCATATGCGTTCATCACGACCTTTCGTGCATGTCACTACTGGGGCGACAGGGAAGAGTGCAAGTTCTGCGACATAAACCACAACCTGCGCGAAATCCGGCAACTCTCGGGTGACCACGTCACTGCCGATGCGATCAAGGACAAGGATCGTGTCGTTGAGGTTCTTGCCGCGATGGTCGAGGAGCCAGACCCAGTAAAACGGCTGATAACGATCATCATGACAGGTGGATCGATAATCAGGAAGGTACGGGGAGGCCCGGACAACGCGGCGGATTTCAACGCGCCATTCGTCCAAGCCATCCGCGATCGGATCGGCAATCGGATTCCGATAGTGATGATCACGGAATCACAACCGATGGATCGTCTGCAACGCTTGGTGGACGCCGGCATCACATCCCACAATGCGAATCTCGAAGTGTGGGACGAACGTCTCTTCAAGGTCTACTCGCCGGGCAAGCAGAAGTACATCGGGTACGATGTCTGGGTGGAACGGCTACTCGAAGCCGTCGATATCCTTGGCGAGGGTCGGGTTAGCCCCAACATGGTATCCGGACTTGAAATGGCCCAACCTTGGGGATTCACCGACGTTGATGATGCAGTTGCATCAGCCACGGGGGGTTTTGAGTATCTCATGTCCCACGGTGTCATTCCGCACCTCGATACCTGGTGTATGGAGCCTGGAACCGCACTGGCCGATCAGCCGCCGATTCCGCTCGATTTTCTCATTCGAGCGGACATCGCCTGGTACGAAACCTGGCGCAAATACAAACTCCCACCGTTCGAGGGATACGGACCGATCGGTGGAGGACCGGGCGTTGCTGTTTACGGAAACACTGCTTCCGTCGATTTCGGGGGGTGAGTCTTGGCTAGCGTAGAAGAACAACTGAAGCGCTGGGATGGTTTGGCGGTCGTGCAGGACTACGATTGTACGACGGAATCCTGGATCTGGATCGCACTTCACGACGATACACTCGGCCAGCCGGTCGGCGGAACCCGCATGCGCGTCTATGACTCACCGGCAAATGGTTTACAGGATGCTATGCGCCTCGCCGAGGGCATGACGTACAAATGGGTGGCAGCCGGCGGCAGCTATGGTGGAGGAAAGGCTGTG
This sequence comes from Gemmatimonadota bacterium, assembly GCA_039588935.1. GTDB lineage: Bacteria > Gemmatimonadota > Gemmatimonadetes > Gemmatimonadales > GWC2-71-9 > JBDGYW01. The sequence goes on from JBDGYW010000487.1 coordinate 5,901, forward strand.
CTTGCCCTGTCGAGAGCGCTCAGCCCGCCCGAACGCAATGCGCTCCTGACGCGTTACGGCAGACTGCTCAGGTCCATGAACGGCATGTTCTCGACTGGTCCCGATCTTGGGACGACTCCCGCCGACATGGCCGAGTTGGCAAAATGGTCACCGCATGTGCACGGGGTGGATTTCAAGACTGGGAAGGCTGAAGACACCAGCCCCTACACGGCCGCAGGTGTGTTTCACGGCATTCGCGCGGCGGTCAAACATCTCGATGGATCTGATTCCCTCGAAGGTAAGAAGGTGCTGATACAGGGAGTTGGAAATGTGGGGGCGAGTCTCGCGCGGATGATATCGGAGGTTGGGGGGAAGGTCTTGGTTCAGGATGTAGACTCGGATCGGACAACTGCTATCTCGCAGGAACTGTCTGCGGAGGTCGTGCGCGCTGATGAGGTATACGAGACCGAGTGCGATGTATACGCGCCGTGCGCGATCGGAGCGACGCTTAACAGAGACACGATCCCTGGTCTTCGATGCCGACTGGTAGCTGGGGGAGCCAATAACCAGCTTGCGGAGCCCGAAGATGCAGATCGGCTCCAGCAACGCGGTGTCCTTTACGCGCCGGATTACGTGGTAAACGCAGGGGGCGCGATTGGGCTCGGTGTCTTGGAACACGAGAGCGAAGAACGGCGCGTTGAGGGTGTGGCGCGGATCGGGGAAACCCTCAGCGATATCCTTCGTCAAGCGGCGTCGGATAGCGGAACAGGCAGTCAACTGAGAGCCGGCACTGCCTGAGCGCACACCTGCCTGTACTCGCTGCGATATTCAATAGAACCAGAGTTCTTTGCCACAATGTGAAAGGTGAGTTTCATGCTCAAGACCACATTGATATCAGCGGTGATGTTGTTGGGGTTACTTGTTCCGACGATGGCCGCGCAGGATATCGAGAAGCCCCGAGAGGTGGTGCCCGTTTCTGAGCTTCCGGCCGAAACCGGTACGGTAACGGAGTTGAAACGCGCGCTAGAGTCCGAGATCGAGGTGCTGAGCTCTCGAATGTTCGAGATGAACGATTGGATGTATCACAATCCTGAGGTCGGTCACCAAGAGGTTGAAGCGGCACGCATGCTCAGTTCCGAACTCGAGGCGCATGATTTCGAGGTGGTGTTTGGCGTCGAGGGCCTCGACACCGACTTCAATCGGGAGCTCATCGACAGATACGACGCGGACGGGATGCCAACCGCATTTGTAGCGAAGCACCGGGGCAGGATTGAGCATCCAGTAATCGCGTTCGTATTCGAGGTGGATGCTCTGCGCGCCGAACCCGCGTTTCACGGCTGTCAACACAATCAGCAAGGGGCGTCAATGGTCACCGCCGCCATCGCGCTGAGCCATGTGCTAGAAGAGAACGACCTCCCCGGCAGCGTTTGGGCCATTCACACGCCCGCAGAGGAGATTCCACCTCCAACGAAAGCAGCCATGGTTGAGGCTGGACTCTTCGACGAGGTGGACTTCGTCATTCGAAGCCACGGCACTGGACGACAGGCGAGAAGAGTACGAGGGGGGTTGGGGAACTGCTGCCTGTTGATCGAAGCCGCATCATATGAGTTCACCGGCAAGCCTGCTCACGGTGCTTCGCCATGGAGCGGTCGTGACGCGCTGGATGCCGCAAGGATCTTCCTCAATGCCGTAGACGCGTTCAGAGAACACAATCGGCCCAGCTTCAGGTTCATGAGCACCATCACGAAGGTTGGAGACTCACCCAACGTGATAAACGAGTATGTGCAGGTCGATCACTGGGTAAGGAACTCCGATTTTGCAGGCCGCGCCGAACTCGATACGGTGGCGGCGCAGGTCGACACCATTGCCATGGCAGCTGCAATGGCAACGTTCACCGATGTGGAGATCCGACACTACGGTTCCTACTACAACGGCACCGAGAGTGCGTGGATGCAGGCGTTGGCCTGGCAGTACATTAACGAGTACGGCGATGAGGATGCGATATCCGATCAGTTGGGGAGCCCGGTTGGGTGGGACGAGGCCGGCCTCGGTTCGGTGAGAGTTCCGGGGCTCTATATCAGGCCTGGCGTGAATGGAGTTGCGAGGGCATCTGGACACTCTCATGAAAACGCCGCGATAACGGTTAGCCCTGAAGGACATCGTGGCTTGCAGCAGACGGCTTTGATCGGAGCGGTCGTAGGCTTGCGGCTTTTTACCAATGAAGAGATCCGGCAGAACATCCAGGAAGAGATGGGGTTGTGGCAGCAATGGGGCGTTCAGGAGGGATTGATTCCGGAGAGGCTCGTTCGTCGCTAGTGAACATCCAACATCCAGCGATTTCGCTTGGACGTTAGAATGCCGCATATGCCGCCCAACTCAGGAACGTGAGGCTAGCGATGAAGTTGATATTCTCCACACTCCTGCTCGCGATTGCCGCGATGACGTTCGTGGCGTGTGACAGTGCTACACAAGCCGACCTCGTGCTGCGCAACGGCCGAGTCTACACCGTTGACTCAGCCCGCGCGCTGGCTCAGGCTGTCGCCGTGCGAGACCAGTACATCGTTGCGGTGGGCAGCAACAGCGAGATAGATGAGTACGTTGGCGAACGCACACAGGTGATCGATCTGAATGGCGAGCTGGTCTTGCCAGGCCTCATTGACGGTCATGGTCACTACATGAGTCTGGGTGAGTCACTGATGGGTCTCGACCTACGGCCGCCACGATCTTGGGATGAGATCGTGGCTTTGGTAGAAGATGCGGTGGCTAGCGCTGAACCAGGTGAATGGATCGTCGGGCGCGGCTGGCATCAGAACAAGTGGGATCGGCCGCCGTCGCCTGTCGTTGAGGGACTGCCTGTTCACCAGAGTCTGAGCGCCGTTAGTCCTCAGAATCCTGTGATGCTGATTCATGTCAGTGGGCACGGCGTATTCGTGAACGCCCGCGCACTCGAGGAGATTGGTGTAACGCGTGCCACTCCCGATCCCGAAGGCGGTGAGTTTGTCCGCGATGCCTCAGGTGAACCCACCGGCATGCTTCGCGAGACAGCGCAGGACCTCGCGCGGAACGCGTACGCCGAGTTCAAGAGTAGGCGCTCACCTGAAGCCATCGAGGCTGAGCTGCGGCAGCAGGTCGCGCTGGCAGGAGCGGAAGCTGTTGAGAACGGTATCACGACTTTCCACGACATGGGTGAGACCTTCGAGACTATCGATCTCTTGAAGGCGATGGCCGAGGAGGGCAACCTTCCGCTCCGCCTGTATGTCCACGTTCAAGAGCCAGCCGAGGTTCTCGAACAACATCTGGCTGACTATCGCATGGTGGGACATGGCAACGGATTCCTCACTGTCCGCGCCATTGGCGAGAAGGTGCTTGATGGTGCGCTAGGAACGCATGGCGGCTGGCTCTTGGAACCGTACGCAGACATGCCACGGACGGTGGGGTTCAACGTCACGCCGGTCGCAGATATCGAGAGATCCGCCGAGCTTGCGGCAGCGCACGGCTACCAGATGGCAATTCAAGGCATCGGCGATCGAGCCACGCGAGAGCTGTTTAGGATCTATGAGGGGGTGTTCGACCTGAATCCGGACCTGGAAGACTTGCGTTGGCGTATCGAACATTGTCAGGTGATTCACCCGGACGATTTACCTCGGTTTGCCGGCCTCGGAGTAATTGCCTCCGTGCGAGGGATTTTCGCGACGTCAGACGGCCCATGGGTAGAGACTCGGCTTGGCGCTGAAAGAACTCGCGAGCGCGGCTACCAATACCGAACCCTCTTCGAGAGTGGCGCTGTCGTTATCAACGGCACCGATCCGCCGGTCGAGGACATCAGTCCCATAGCGAACTTCTACCGGTCGGTCACACGGATCATGGACGATGGGTCGGTGTTCTATCCCGAGCAGAAAATGACCAGGGAGCAGGCACTCGCGTCTTATACTGTGAATCCCGCATACGCCGGCTTTGAAGAAGATCTCAAAGGCACGATTAGCGTG
>JBDGYW010000488.1:0-5338 GCA_039588935.1 Gemmatimonadota bacterium
CTCGAGCAACTCGTGGCGGAAGGCGTCAACAAAGTCCAGTACCGGACACCGCTGCTTCGCATCGGTGCGGCGACAGCGGAGCAAATGCAGGCCGTCGCTGACAATGAAGGAGCGGACGACGGTCTTTCGGAAAGCGGAACCGGAGAGGTCGCGGTTCGATCGCCCACGGACGGGATCTTTTATCGAAAGCCGGACCCAGAGTCACCACCCTATGTGGCCGTCGGAGACGTGATCGAACTGGGGGCTCAGCTTGGCCTGGTGGAAGTGATGAAGTGCTTCAACCAGATTCGTCTTCAGGAAGACTCGGTGCCCGACCGTTGTGAGGTAGTCGGGATTCCGGTGGAGGACGGAAGCGAAGTCAAGTTGGGGCAGGTTCTGTTCGTGTTGAAAGCCGTCTAGCGCTTGTCGCCGCTGATCGCGGCATGGGCTGTCTGCAAGACACGTTTCAGCTCTTCACCGTTGTCGGCGTGTTTCTTTTTTGCCAGTTTCTCGAGAGCCTTGTCGAGCGTCCACCACTTCGGCTTGCGTCCATCCTCCCGCAACACTTTATCGATCGCAACCTCAAGAAGATATGCAGTCACAAACTCGCGCGTGCCTCTCTTGGGGCGCTCGAACCAGAAAGTTGCGATTGGCTCCTGACTCACGGTGCCCAAGACGCCGGCCTCCTCTTTTGCCTCTCGGGCAGCGGAATCCCAAGGGTGCTCACCCTCTTCTACCTTGCCCTTGGGGAGGATTCGCCTCCCTGAACTCGATTTCACAAAACAGAACTCGACTCCAGAATCACTGTGCCTGTAGCAGATGGCAGCTACCTGATCGCCGGGTGCCGGTCTGGATGAACTAGTCGGTTTTGTCAGATACCCCTCCGAGTTCACGTTTGCGCGAACTGATTACTCTTCAACAATAATCGGGATTTCACCCTGGTGCTCAGCGACCGGATCACCGACAGATATTTGGAGACGACAGTCAATGGCAGATGCAAACTTGCTCGTGGTTGACAATTCACTGGATCACGGCCTCTACCGGCCGGTCGAGCACTGGACCGACATGGTCGGATTTTCTCCGGATGCGGTGTATGTAGCGGGTGGAGAAGACCTGCCTGACGTGGATCGCTATAGCCATATCATCATCACCGGCTGCGAGGGCAGCATCAATGAAATGCCGGATTGGGCCAGGACCGAAGCTGATTGGCCGACGGAGGCAATTGAGGCCGGAGCCGCAGTGTTGGGATCCTGCTGGGGTCATCAGCTAATTGCGGTAGCGCTCGCTGGGCAACACGCCGTTAGGCGTGCGGCGGCACCCGAGTTCGGATGGGTAAACGTGCAGGTCAACGACGATGGTGGCCTTTTCACAAGTTCCACCCTCCAGACATTTACATCGCATTTCGATGAGGTGGTTCCGGATTGCCATCCTGATATGCGCATGTTGGCCACAGGACCGAACTGCCAGGTCCAGGCCGCCCAATGGGGGAACCGGCCCATATGGGGTATTCAACCCCACCCGGAGATCACCCCGGAATGCGGGAGAGAGTTCCTGAATAGGTCTCTGGAAAAATGGCCGGATGCGGCCAAGCACTTGCGCGCCGCTCTTGCCGGACCGGTGCTCGATTCGGGCGCGGGCAAACCGATAGCGAGACAGTTTCTAGACGCTCCATCAAGACTGCTCCAAGGCAACTAACTCACGACGTGACGGCGATTCCGCCACGCAATCCTGTTTCGGATCAGCCCCGATCAATCCCGGAACAAGGCAACACGCACGGGGACGAGACTTGCAGTGGTCGATCTATCGCCGAGTTGCCCATAGTCGTTGTTGCCCCAACAGTAAGCCACACCGGACCTGGAAATCGCGCAGGCGTGGCTCCGCCCTGCGGAGATGATCGAATACGATTCTGTCCCACTCAATGTCTGGGGCGTAGCAGCGTCGGTTGTGGTGCCGTTACCGAGTTGGCCAGTGTCGTTGTGCCCCCAGCAGTACCCCATACCTGCCGATGAGACGCCACACGTGAATTCGTTGCCCGCACTCAATCCGCCAAACTCAACCCCTCCCGGCACTGCAACCGGTGAAGCTGAGTTGACGGATGTGCCGTCCCCCAACGCTCCATAGGAGTTGGTCCCCCAACAGTACGCCTCACCCCCGGTTGTGAGTGCACAGCTGTGGTTACTGCCGGCAACCATCGTCCCGGGATCAAAAACGACTCCCCCCACCACTTCCATCGGTGAATGAGCACATTCAACGCTGCCGCACATATTTGGGAATGGCGTCGACCCGATTCCAACCGCCGCACCATATCCCCAGCAGTGGGCAGCACCGATCGTAGTGATGCCGCAGGCATGGTATTGGCCGATACCCACACTAGCGAGTTCCAACCCGGACGTGATGGCAGTTGGTGAACCATATTGCTCAGTGGACCCATCCGGCAGGCTGCTCCATGATCCTGTGCCCAAACGACCATATGTGTTGATCCCCCAGCAATAGCCGGTGTTACCAGTTGCCACACCGCATGTGGCATCAGCACCTGTGGAGAATGAGCTGAAGACATGGTCGCCAACAACTTGCGTAGGTGAGTTTCTGTTGTCGGTTGACCCGTTTCCCCAGCTTCCGTGCCCCAGCTGGCCCGTACTTCCCAGCCCCCAGCAGAATATGTTTCCCGCTGATGTGATCGCACACACGTGGTGCCGTCCAGCCGCGGAGGCCGACCAGTCGTGGTCCCCCGACACTCGAACCGGTGTCAGGACAAGATCGTCGGTGCTGTGGATTACGCCGTCCCCGATCGTTCCCATTACCCCACTGCCCCAGCAGTACATGTCTTCACTGGTGAGAACTCCGCAGGTGAATGCGCCAAACACGCCGCCCGTTCCTCCAGGAGCGATCGACGTGAACGCCACTACTCGCATCGACACCGAGGAGCCCGACACAGCTGCGCCGTCCAAGCTAGCTCCAATAGTGACCTCCGACCCCGCCCCAGAAGCGACATAGTCCGCGTCGTACGTTCCATCCCCATTGTCTGCTACAGATCCAATCTCTCCTTGACTGGTGCCACCGGCCGCAGCAAAAGCCACGACGGCACCACCCGACGGAACGATGTTCCCACCTGCGTCCAGCGCGGTCAGCGTCAGGGTAACAGTATCGCCGGCCAGCAACTCGGCCATCGACACGGTGATCAAAGATGTGGTCGCCGAGGGTGGCCCCACCTCGACGTTCAAGGCGGTTGACGTCGCCCCCGAGAGGCCAGACGCCGACGCAGCCAGTGTGTAGCCAGAACCAGCCCGGTCAATGGAAAGATCAGTATAAGTTGCCAACCCGCTCGCAGAGGAAACGCTAACAGTCCCCGAGATGGTTCCGCCGCCAGGGTTTGAAGCGATAGTGATTGTGACGGTGACCGACCCGGTCGTACGCCGATTCCCGTTCTGGTCCACCACCTCGACAGTCGGCTGCGTGGTGAAAGCCGTACCTCCCGACGCTCCCAACGGTTGGTTCACGAAGCGTAGCGAAGTTGCCACTGGTGTGTCGGGCGTGCCCCCGGGAGGATCGAGAACCTGCCCGTTCTCTCCGCCACAAGCGCCAATCAGGAGAACGGCGGTTATCATCCACGTGTTCTTGCGCACAAGCCTCTTGGCACACGGGCTGCTCATCGCATTGCTCCGTCATGAGTAGGTCGGGACAAACGAGCGCTAAGATATCTCTCATTTGTGCGGCCGCAAGTCCCACAATGGGCCGACCAACGATCATGGAATTGCTGGCCATTGAGTGCACCCAGACAGTGCTATGCACGCTCTGCGGGATTCACCTGACACGGACTTCAACAGCACCGCCGGCGCAAATCAAATACGCACCGTGTATTGAAATCCAGATCTGAAACCATCTATTGAACTGCGCCGTATGGCATTTTGTCTACACAATTGACTTATGAATAGAACAACGTATCTCGGCGAACTCGAGCACATGGTCCTCTTGGTGGTGCTCGGTCAGGAAGACAGGGCGTACGGCATGTCGGTGCGTGCGGAACTCGATGCGCGGATAGGCAGGAATATTTCGCGCAGCGCGACCTACATCACGCTCGAGCGTCTGGTGAACAAAGGCTACCTGAGCACTCGCATGGGTGACCCAAATCCCGAACGTGGCGGGCGCGCCAAACGATTCTTCAAGTTGACCGCCACGGGCCGCGAGGCGCTGAAGGAATCCGGGCGTGCACTGCTCTCGCTTTGGGCCGGGCACGAAGCGCTCCTGGAGGACAGATGAGCAATCCGTCCGACAAGACGAAGCGCCATTCCCGACTGCCGCGGGTCGTCAGGTTCCTGTTATCTCTCTCGATCCGGAACGAGGCAGTGCGAGAAGGTCTGCTCGGAGACCTCGAGCAGGAATTCGCCGATGTAACTGGACGTGGGCCCGGTCGGTTGGCCAGACGGTTCAGGTGCTGTGGCGCGGGATTGGCGCTGGCGCTGCGGTTCACTCTCACTCGGGAATCAGGGATACGCCATCCACATCCAGCACGGTCGTCACGTAGCCCCCTGAGGGGAAACAAGGCTGCCCGGAAAGACAGGTACATGAAAATCGACGGTGTCCGGTCGATAAGAAGGTCGCCGCGGCTCTCACCGAGCGCCGAATGGCTCGGTGATGCCTGGAAGGATGTACGGTTCGCATTCAGGGGGCTGACGAAGTCACATGGCTTCACCTTTGTCACCGTGTTTTCCCTGGCTCTGGGAATCGGTGTCAACACGGCGTTGTACAGTTTTACGAGTGCGTTTCTCAAGCCAGTCCCGGGCGTCACTGGAGCAGACAGGGTCGTCGAAGTGCTTTCATCGTTTCGCGGACGGGAAGCACAGGAATGGACATACCCCGACTTTGAGGATGTGAGAAACGCCGACACTCCTATAGCTGAACTTGCCGGTAGTAAGCAGCGGGAGGCAAGCGTCGTGACAGACGGCGTCGGGCGGAGCGTTCAGGTGGTATATGTATCTGCCAACTACTTCCGGGTGCTCGGTGTCGGGATGTTTTTGGGTCGGGACTTCTTCCCATCGGAGGACGTTGGCCCCGGCTTGAATCCGATCGCTATCCTGAGCTACGGCATGTGGCAGAACGAACTCGGAGGCGACCCGGCAATCGTAGGCCAGACGATTACCCTGAATCGTGCCCCGTACACTGTAGTGGGAGTTGCCTCACAAGAATTCAGGGGACATCAGCCCCAGAAAATGGGGCCGTACTTGCCGGACTTCTGGGTTCCGTTGACTCATGAGCGTTTCCGGTATGTTCAGGTCTTCGGACATTCGCGGAACAAGCGGTGCAATAACGCCGGCGGATTTGCCGCATAAGCTTACCGCATGGAAATTCATCCAGTCAAAAT
>JBDGYW010000489.1:0-5334 GCA_039588935.1 Gemmatimonadota bacterium
ACAGCTATTCGATCGGTGAGTATACAGACGGCATCCTTCGACAGATCGTCTCTCGGGAGTACACACCGGTTCCTGTCGGCGAGCGTGATAGGGAAATCGTACTCGACGCTTGGATCCGAGTGTTTGCTGAACGCATTCCCGATGCGGACGCAACACTCCGGCAACTGGCCCGGTTCCACGATGTGTTTCCGGCATATCAGCGATTTGTGCCCTGTCCCGACGGCACGCTGTGGGTGCAACACACACTGGTTCCTTCCGACCTCACCGAGCAGGAGAGCGCTTCCTTCGATCCGACCGGCGGTTGGGGAGCCAGGAAGTGGGATGTGTTTGACTCGGATGGCCGCTTTCTGGGCGAAGTCGAGCTCCCGGACCGCTTCGAACTGATGTCCCTCCACACCGAATTTGCACTCGGTGTCTGGCGAGATGAGCTGGACGTGCAATACGTGAAGCGACTGCGTATTGTGCGTTAGGCATTGAAGTCGCATATACACAGTTCCTCTCATGGCCGAAGGAGTGAACATGTCCAAGTGGCTTATCGTTGTCCTGGTTCTCTCGAGCAGCGCTTCTCTTGCTCAAGCGCAGGTGCCTGCATTCGAATTGGTCCAGCCAGAGTTGTTCGGCGCACCCGAGACTCTCACGAATGCCTGGGCAGATTTCGACAACGACGGCGACTACGATCTGTTCGTGGGCTTTCGCCCCAACCTCCCAAATCGTCTGTACCGCAATGACGACGGCGTCTTCAGGGATGTGGCCGCAGAGGTTGGCCTTTCTGACGTGGAGAACACTCGCGCGGCCGCGTGGGGTGACTTCAATGGTGATGGCCACATCGATCTCTACGTCGGGCTTGCGCCTCCTGAAGAGCGTTCGAACATCCTGTACATGAACGATGGTGACGGATCGCACTTCACCGAGGTGACAGCAACCGCAAACGTCGAACTCGTCACGAATACCAGACAGGTGAGTTGGATCGATTTCGATAACGACGGTGACCTGGACCTCTTTGTCGCCGTGCGGAACGGTCCGAATCATCTGTATCAAAACGACGGTGGATCCTTCACCGATGTATCTCGACAGATGAGCGTCGACGATCCCAGACGAACCGTCGGCGCGGTGTGGTTCGACTTCGACCAAGATGGCGATCTCGATCTCTACGTCACAAACCAGAACGGAGATCGGAACGGCCTGTTCCGCAACGATGGCACGTCGTTCATCGATGTGGCTCCGGAACTCGGAGCAGACAAAGGCGGTCGGCCACTCCAGTACAGCTACGGAGGCATACGTCCCTGCCTGGCCGACTACGATAATGACGGCGACCTGGACATCCTCGTCGTCAACTACGGGCCGACCGGGCTTCTAAGAAACGACAATGGCCTAGCGTTCGTCGATGTGGCGCCGGAGCTGGGCATAGCGATAGACAGCCGCTACGACACAGGCACCTGGGGCGACTTTGATCTTGACGGGCACCTGGACGTATACATCAATGGCACAATCGGCCGGGATGTCACCTACCGTGACTACCTGTTTCATAATGACGGGGAACGGTTCGTCGACGTGACGCCGGAGATAATGCTGGAGCAGGATTCCGATCACGGCGCACATTGGCTGGACTTTGACGCCGACGGCGACCTCGACCTGTCGGTCACTGGAGCTGCCGCAGACGGAATGCACCATCTCCTCCGGAACAAAATGCCCGAGGAATCGCAGACTCGGTCTTTGCAGGTGATGGTGCTCGACCACCTGGGTCACGCGACGCGCGCCGGTGCCGAGGTCCGTCTATACGCTGCCGGGACGACGTCGCTGCTCGGCATGGGACTTCTGGACACGGGCTCGGGTTACAACTCACAGAACGTTTTACCAGTTCATTTCGGTCTGGCCAGTGAGGGGCGAGTGGATATCGAGATCACGTCTTTGACTAGGAACGGGAGAGTGAAGGCCCGCGTGCCCGACGTCGATCCAGCCGAGCACGTCGGACGGGCGATCGTTGTGAAGGTGGACACAGAGGGCACGATCGTGCCGTAGCGCACCTCTGTGCCAGTACCTTCACGATTGTCGTCGAGCCGTACGGCTCACGGCTTGCGCGGGATCAACTCATCGCGCATGGCGGCATGGTAGGCAAAACTCGCCATCACAACTGCGTTGATCATTAGGTCTTCGGGAAGCACGTGGTCGAAGGTGTCCATGTTCAAGTGCCAGGTTCGTGCCCTGTAATCGATCCGATCCTGGACGAACTGGAAGCCCGGCAACCCAGCATCATTGAACGCCATGTGATCGCTGCCCCTGTGCATGTACTGTGAAATCGTCCTCACCTCGAGGTCGTGGAACGGCCTCATCCAGGCCTCGAAAATAGGTATCACCAACAAATTGCCGTTGATGTGTATTCCGCGGAATTGTCCCGTTCCACTATCCATGTTGAGGTAGACCGAGAACTTGTCGTAATCCGGTTTGGTGCCGTCAGTCGGATTGCCCAGATGGTCACGCACGTATGCACGTGCACCGCGCAAACCACCCTCCTCGTATGTCCACAGCATCCCGCGGATCGTTCGCCTGGGTTGAACGTTCAGCGCCTTCAGTATCCGCATCGCTTCCATCACAACAGCAACACCGCTCGCGTTGTCCGTCGCTCCTGTGCCTGAATGCCACGAGTCCAGATGTCCCCCTATCCCAACCACTTCGTCCGCAAGGTCGCTGCCGCGGATCTCGCCAAGCACGTTGTACTCCTGGGTATCGCTGTCATCCAACCCCACCCGGACATCGACTTCCATCGTTACTGGAATTCCGCGCTCGAGAATCCGGTAGATGCGGTTGTAGTGTTCTGCGGAAACCGATATGGTCGGAAGAGTGTTTTCGACGGCTTCACGCGTCCGGCTCCCGCGACCGCCCGAAACAGCACCTGCCGCCACGGTTCCGTCACTACTGATGCTTGCTCTGAGTACCGCAGCCACACCCTCGTCCTTGAAGAACTCATCGATCTCGGCCTGGGTGATGTCGTCGGCAAGCCGGAAACGCGTTTGCTCCGGCTGTCCGCGGCCATACCGCTGCATGTTGAGATCGACGCCCTCGGTCTCGTACATGTGGAGCGATTCTTCGGTGTGGCGGAACGCATCCGGCACGAATCGCGGAGTCACCGGCATCTTGGGGGTGGCGAGCACAATCGCGCCGTTCAGGCGTCCTCTGAAACGATCCAGGTCTTCCTGAGAGCTGATGTCCGCAATCACGGCCCGCTCGATCACGGACCCGGAGGTCCCGTTGCTGAAAGCCAACGGGTAACCAATCACCATCTGATAGTCGGGCTCCAACATGTGCATAGAGGCGCGTTCGATCTCCCACCCGATCGTGTTGTCGCCTGTCGGTTCCAGCTTCACGTTCGTGAGACCGATCGCCTCCATCCGCTCCAAAAGCCACTGCTGAGCCTGTCTCATATTTGGAGAGGCAGTCAAGCGCGGACCAATCACGTCTGCCAGGTAACTCGCGTATTCAGTCACCGAGGAATTCTCAAAACCCTCAGCTCTGATTTGTGCTACTACGTCCCAGTCAACCGGTTCCTGTGCTCGACACGCAAGCGCCGGAATTGAAAGAACGAGCGTTGTGAACAGGCAGACATAAATGGACTTCATCGTATCCTCCGAAAGACTCCGGGTTTCCCGCGATTCACCTGCGTCTAACCTTGTAAGACTGGTTGGCTTCCCAAAAACTAGCATGTTGCACCGGCGTCCTCCCAAGGCCCTATCGACCATCTCCATCCGGAATCACCGGGAGATCGATTCTGGAAGGTCTAGCCGCTCCCCGGTGGACTTCCAGCGTAGTTCCCGCGCAGCCGACAGGATCGTTCCCTGGACACAACGTTGGATTCAACTCGAAGTTGTCGAGATCGGCCCCCGCAATGGAGATCCGGATCTTGTGTCCCGCCCGGAAGAACCATGCGGTTGGCATCAAGTCGAAGGACAACTCCACCACCCTCCCACCGGCGAACGGCGCCGAGTCACGATCTTCTTTTCCGTATCCATGCCAGGGCAGTTCAGGCCGAACTTCCAGGAGTCCCCGCGTCTGAACGGCGGGATTGGATAAGTCGTGGAAGCTGGCCCGGAGCTGACCCTCGGTCACGTAGTGGACTTGACCCTCCCGGTCTACGTCGCTCAGGTAGACAAACACGTCGGCGTTTTCCCGGTTCGAGCCGATCCAGAGGTGGACCACCGGGTGCCCCGTAACCTCCACGCCCTCCGTTAGCGGCGCAGTCTCATAGACCAGTGTTCGCCGGTCGGGTTCGGTCCGCAGCATCACGGTGTCCGGCGACCACATGAGGATCCAGCGGTTCATCCGGTTCGTGCCGAAGTCGGACCGGTGGGTGAAGTCCACAGTGTAAGAATCGGTACCTGCCTCCCCCAACGTCAGGGACAGCGACTGCTCGGCGTCCAGATGCAGCGACAGGTCTTCCTGGCGCTCGAGGGGCCACTCCGACTCGGTCCGCCATCCCTTGTTCATGACGTAGATCGAGACCGGAGGCTCACGGTCGATCCCGTTGTCTTCGCCTCTCAGGCACCAATCGTAGAAGCGTGCCTCCTCGGCAGCGATCTCGGAGGCAAGGTTACCATCGTAACCCAGAAGCGTCTTGTACGGTCCGGTGACGTCCGCAGGAATGTGAAAGCGGGGACCGATGAGCAACCGCGCGGGGGCTCTTCCCTGCATGGAAGAGAACAGCTTGGTTGTGCCCTTCACGAATCCGTCGAACCACCCACCGATATGGAAGACCGGGATCTGTCGGTCGATCAGCGTGCCCAGCATGGCCCCGGGGCTGGTATCGATGAGCTGCAGCGTGTCACCGCCATATACGTAGCGTCCGTCGAAATATCGGGCATCGTCTTCCATGAACCGTTCGACCAGCAGGTTCTCCTGGTGCTCGAGTGTGGCAGCGTAATAAGTGTTGTTCGGTCTCTCCTGGCCATCGGCGTAGCGGGGCGGACTGTCGTCAACGAACAGGGTCGAATCACCTGCGTCCGACAGAGGGATTTCGTCCACAAAGCGGCCGTCCCCGTCTTCGTCCAGCGCCGGCGCAGCCGGGAGGAACCCTTCACCCAGGTCGAAGCGATTGACGTTGAATGACCGCAGGTACTTGCTGTACTCACTGAGCCACCGCGAGGCCATTATGCCCCCGGGGCGCACTCCCTCGGAATAGGTGTCGAAGATGATGAGCGCCGGAGCGATGCATTTGAGCGCCTCGGGACCGTGGCTCGCAGTGGCGAACTGGCTCCATCCAAGAAACGACTGCCCTCTCATGCCCACGTTTCCGTCAGACCAGGCCTGGGAGGCAATCCAATTCACGACCTCCGCGCCGTCGGC
>JBDGYW010000490.1:0-5320 GCA_039588935.1 Gemmatimonadota bacterium
TGATGCTCTCCAGAAGGCCAAGTTCCGTCGAGCTGTGGAAGCCGGCGGGGCACCGGTACCAGCACACTCGTTTGGGTTGGTGGGTGAATCGGCGTGTATGCGAGAAGTCTTTGAGACCATCGTGAAGGCGGCCTCGACATCCGCGACAGTACTCGTCGCAGGCGAGAGTGGAACCGGTAAGGAACTCGTGGCTAGGGGAATCCACTATGGGAGTGACCGAGCGCAATCACCGTTTGTGCCAATCAACTGCGGAGGAATCCCCGAAAATCTGCTAGAAAGCGAGTTGTTCGGGCACGTGAAGGGGTCGTTCACAGGGGCGACCGAAACGAGAGCGGGGTTCTTCCAGACTGCAGATCGCGGGACGGTCTTCCTGGATGAAATCAGCGAAACCAGCCAGGCGATGCAGGTGAAGCTCCTCCGTGTGCTGCAGGAGAAGCAAATCAGGATGGTCGGCGGTAGCCGAGAACAGGCGGTAGACGTGCGGATCATAGCCGCGACAAACAAGGATCTACTAGAATTGGTGCGTCGCCAGCTGTTCCGCGAGGATCTCTACTTCCGCGTCAACGTCATCACGATCGACATCCCACCGCTTCGCGAGAGGAATGAAGACATCCTCCTCCTAGCAAGGCACTTCATCTCCAAATATGCTCAAGAACATGGTAAGGATACGCCGAGTCTCTCAGACGGTGTTCTCGAGGTGCTCCAACGCTACGATTGGCCCGGGAACGTGCGCGAACTCGAGAATGTGATGCACCGACTGGTGGTAATGCACGAAGGGGTGACTGTCGATGTCGCCGATCTTCCCACAACAATGCGTTTTTCTGTTCGTCATAGGCTCGGTAGACTGTGTAGCTTGGCCGAGGTCGAGTCCGAACACGTGCGAGTGGTCCTCCAGAGCGTGGACGGGAACAAGACTCGAGCGGCTGAAATCCTTGGGATCGACCGCAAGACGCTTCGACAGAAATTGCAGCGCGGTCCTGCCAGCTAGTTAGCGCTTAGTCGTACCATCTTCGGCTGGGGAAAAACTCCCCAGTGGGGAAAGACGGACCGAATCCGAGACGGTTCTTTCGATCAACATCCCACATCCCCAAGATCTTCCCAAACCGCTCTAACCACTTGTAACAATTGCGATTACGGGTGCGCTTATTCGCCTGGAATCGTCTCCTGATCAGTCATGAACGGCTTGGCACGCCTCTTGTCTTATCGGCTTGCACAACGGACACAAACCGGGAGGCAAAGTGCAAGCGAAGCAAGTTCTGAAGGATGGCCTTTGTTCGACATGCATCAACAGCTCTGGTTGCATGTATCTCGCCACCCGCACCGTTCCTGCGCACTTCTGCGAGCAGTTCAGCACGTACGCACCGCCGGTCAAGACGCGGAATGCCAATCCTACGGTCACGACAGTAAACAACCCTGGGCCGTTCGTGGAAAAGGCCAATGGTCATCTTGGGCTATGCGTCACTTGCGATGACTCGGGTACCTGCATGTACACAAATCGAGAGGGTGGTGTCTGGCACTGCGAGGAGTACCACTAATTCGTGCAATGGTCCGCATGGCACAGCCAAGAGGCAATGACAAATGACTACTTGTGTAGATCCGGCAAATGTGACCCGGATCGTCGACAGGCATAACTCACGGCAGGGTGCTCTGATATCAGTCCTAGAGGACATTCAGACTGAATACAACTATCTGCCGAGCGAGGCACTAGAGATCGTTGCAACCACCACTGGGCGGTCTCTAGTCGACGTGTATGGTGTCGCAACCTTCTACCGCAGCTTTAGCCTGGAGCCGAGAGGCAAGCACGTGGCATGCGTATGTATGGGTACCGCCTGCCACGTCAGAGGCGCACAGCAGATCCTCGAGAGCTTCGAGGAGAACCTCGGAGTGAAGGCCGGCGGGACAAGCAAGGATCGAGAGTTCACACTGTCGACCGTGAACTGTCTTGGTGCGTGTGCCCTTGGGCCGGTTGCCGTTGTCGACGGTGACTACTACCGGAATGTCAAGAAACATGATGTTCCGGGCGTCCTCGACCGCGCTTCACGCGTCAACGGCGCACTCAAGCTGACCGAGGACGAGTTGGTCTTTGGTGTAAGTGTGTCCTGTCCGCACTGCAACCGCAGCTTGATGACACGCGAACACTTGCTTGGCGGTCATCCGATGATCCGGCTCACCGCTTCGTTCGGCCGCAAACACGGCTGGATGAGGTTGAGCGGGCTTTACGGCGACTATCGAGTGCAAAGCGAATACGAAATCCCACCAGGTGCCATAGTCAACTTCTTCTGTCCCCAGTGCCACGCAGAACTCAGGTCGACGAGGCAATGCCCCAAGTGTGATGCACCAATGATCGTCTTCTTGGTCAGGGGGGGCGGCACGGTCCAGATCTGCTCGCGACGCGAATGCACGGAACACATGCTGGATCTGGGCGCTTGACGACCGCATGCGGACGAATCGCGACGGCGTGTTGCGAGAAGAGGAACTACTGGAAGCCACGGACATAGCCACCAATGCGTAGACTCGAAACGATAGACGAACTAGAGCACCTTCGCCGTCGCTTACATGATCTCGTGACCAGATCGAAGCCCTGCATTACGGTCTGTGCGGGTACTGCCTGTCAGGCCAGCGGCGCCAACGATATCCAGCGTGTTCTCAAGAAGGACCTCATCGAGCGCGACCTCATCGACAAGGTGGCGCTGAGGATTACGGGGTGCCACGGATTCTGTGAGATGGGTCCGTTCGCGGTCCAAGAGCCACAAGACGCCTTCTATCCCAAGCTCGACACGAAGGACATCCCAGCAATCATTGATGCCGCCGTATCTGGCAAGCCTGCAAAAGCGCTTCTGTATCAAGATCCAGTTACCGGCGAGGTTTGTGATCGTCTCGATGACATACCGTTTTTCGCGGGGCAACAACGCGTGTTGCTCGGGCGGAACCAACGCATCGATCCCATCAGACTGTTCGGTTATATAGCCGAGGGCGGATACGAGGCGTTGGCCAAGGTTCTGCGAGGGTACACGCCTGAGCAGATCATCGAAGAGGTGAAGCGGGCCGGCCTCAGAGGGCGAGGCGGTGCGGGGTTTCCAACAGCAGTCAAGTGGGACATGGCACGCCGACAGGAAAGTAGCAACGGAAAGTACCTCGTGTGCAATGCTGACGAGGGCGATCCGGGGGCCTACATGGATCGTAGCATCCTGGAGGGCAATCCCCACAGCGTGATCGAAGGCATGCTAATAGGCGGGATAGCCATCGGGGCGGCTGAAGGCTTTGTGTTCGTGCGACATGAATACCCGCTGGCCATCAAACATATGCTCATAGCCCTCCGTTTGGCCCGGGAATCTGGTCTTCTTGGGAAGGATATCCTAGGCACAGGAGTTGACTTCGACATCGACATCGTCAAGAGCGCGGGTGCCTTCGTGTGTGGCGAGGAGACAGCGCTCATACGCACGATACAAGGAGATGTCGGCGAGCCACGTCAAAGGCCCCCGTATCCTACAGAGAGCGGCATAGACGGCAAACCCACCTGCATCAACAATGTTGAGACGTTGGCCAACGTACCGATTGTGTTGTCCGACGGCGGAGATGAATACGCTCGCATTGGTACGAAGACAAGCAAAGGAACCAAAGTGTTTTCGGTAGTGGGGAAGATCAAAAACACTGGCCTGGTCGAAGTACCGATGGGCACGACCATCAAGGAAATCGTATACGACATCGGAGGTGGACCGCCTGAAGGCGGAAGGATCAAGGCAGTACAAATTGGAGGGCCATCGGGCGGCTGTATCCCCCATTGGCGCTTCGACCTTCCAATAGACTACGACTCCCTTTCGGAGGCTGGTGCGATCATGGGGTCAGGCGGCCTGATCGTCATGGACGAAGGCACGTGCATGGTGGATGTCGCGAAGTACTTCATGGGATTCCTGAAGGACGAGTCGTGCGGGAAGTGCTACACGTGTCGCAAAGGCACTCAGCGAATGTGGGAGCTTCTCGATGACATTACCGCGGGCAGGGGCACTCTTGCCCACATCGACCTCCTCGAAGAACTCGGCAAGACCGTGGCTGATTCCACCATGTGCGGGCTCGGTCAATCCGCTCCAAACCCGGTGCTCAGCACGCTCCGCTATTTCCGCGGTGAGTATGAGCGCCACGTCATCGACAGGAAGTGTGACTCTCACGTCTGCAAGGGACTCACTGGAGCACCCTGTCAGTCCGCATGCCCTGTTGGCACCGAGGCGTGGCGTTATGCCGCACTCATAGCCAAAGGCGAGTACGAGGAAGCGTATCGGGTAATTCGCAAGAGCAATCCGTTTCCGTCGGTGTGTGCGCGAGTTTGCGACCACAAATGCGAGACATGGTGCCAACTCGGCACGATGGGACAAGATCCCCTGGCGCTCCGCACACTCAAGCGTTTCGTGACCGACCAAATGGACCCGAGCGCTTTCATTCCCGATCGAGAACCCGATCCGTCTGCCGCAATGAAGCACATCGCTGTGGTGGGGGCTGGTCCGGCGGGCCTCACAGCAGCCCACAAGCTGTCCCTCAAGGGATATCAAGTCACTGTGTTCGATGCGGCAGATCGGCCGGGAGGCATGCTCGTTTCCGGTATCCCGTCCTACCGGCTACCGCGCGACGTGCTGCAAAAGGAAATCGATGCCTTGATCGACGAGAATGTCACCGTTCAGTACGACAGCGTACTAGGGCGCGATTACTCGGTCGATGCCCTCTTCGAGCAGGGCTACGATGCTGTCTTCCTCGCCTTGGGTGCACACGAGAGCCGGCGGATGAATATCGAAGGCGAGAACGCGCGTGGCGTTTACTCATCCATGGAGTTCCTGAAAGCCTGGAATCTTCGAAACGAGGCAATAGCTGAAGGCAGGGTCGGAGTCATTGGAGGCGGCAACTCCGCCATTGATGCGGCTCGCGTGGCGTCGCGCCAGGTCGGTGTCAGCGAAGTCACGGTCTTCTACCGCCGAACACGTCAGGAGATGCCCGCGTTCGAGGAAGAGATCGAAGCCGCGTTGGAGGAGGGCATCAAACTTGAGCTGCTGACCTCACCTGTGTGCGTGCGCAAAGAGAACGGTAGCATCGTCAGCGTTGAGTTTATCGACAACGAGTTGGGCGCGGTGGACACCAGCGGCAGGCGTCGGCCGGTTCCAAAGCCTGGCTCCGAGCATGCCGTGCCCCTCGACACTCTCATCGTAGCCATAAGCGAAGAGGCAGTCGATTTCGGAGCCGACACAACCACCGGGGTCGAGATGGAAAGAGGTGCTTTAGTCGCCGACGAACGCACCCTTACGACGGGCAGAGCCGGCGTCTTCGCCGGCGGTGA
>JBDGYW010000491.1:0-5299 GCA_039588935.1 Gemmatimonadota bacterium
CGCTACCTGCCCCGGTAGCAGGAGTGTCGAGACTCGCCATCTCCCCACGCCCGATGGTTCTGTCGTCCCACCCTCCTTCAGAGCGTTGACCAGCGTCGGCCTCGACGCCTTGGCCGCCGGCGCGAGCCCGAAGGCAATTCCCGCCAGGAACGAGAGCAACAGTGTGAACCCGAATACCGGCAAGTCGATCCCTGCGTCCGGCACTCGTGGAAGGTTTCCCGGGACGAACACCACCAGGGACTGGGTGCCCCAGAATGCCAGCAACAGCCCGGCCAGCCCCCCGAGGGAAGCGAGCAGCAGGCTCTCGGCAAGGAGATGGCGCACGATACCGGAGCGCCCGGCGCCAAGCGCTGCGCGCGTCGCGATCTCCCTTTTGCGGGCGACTCCAAGTGCAAGCTGAAGGTTCGCGACGTTGGCGCAGGCGATTAGCAATACCAACCCGGCGGCACCCATCAGAAGAGTCAACTCGTGTCCAAAGTCGCGAGACAACACATCGCGCAACGGAGAGACCTCTGCCGTCCAACCGGTGTTGGTCTCCGGGTATGCCTGTTCGAGCCGCTCGGCAATCGTTCGCATCTCCGCTCGCGCTTGCTCCACGCTGACGCCCAGTTTGAGGCGGGCTATCACCCTGAACTGATGGAACCGCCGCCCCATTTCGAACGCCGGATAGTGCAGCGGCAAGTACACATCGGCATCGTGATAGTCCACCGCACCCCACTGGCTGAGCGGCGGCAGCTGGAACCCCGGCGGCAGGACGCCGACCACCGTGGCGGCGGCACCGTCGACCGCGATCCGTCGCCCTATGATGCCGGTATCCGATGCAAAACGTCGTTGCCACAACTCGTTGCTGATAATCACGACATCGATCCACCTGCCAGTGCGATCGTCCGCAGGAGCTCGTTCAGATTCCAAAAACGGACGACCCATCACGGGACTCGCACCGAGCACATCGAACATTGAGCTGGACACGCTCCAGGCGCCGACTCGCTCCGTCACATCCCCGTTTTCACCCACGGTTATCGTTCCATCCTCAGCGTAATCCACCACATATCCCACGCTGCTGAACACGCTGCTCTGATCGCGGTAGTCGATGTAGTTCAGGGGGTTCACGCCGAGGTCCGAGTATGCCAGGTCCCCGCGCGCGTTTGCCTCGGGGTTGGCCTCCCAGACCTGCACCAGCTGTTCGGGAACGTCGTATGGGAAGGGCTCGAGCAGCACGGAGTGGTAGACGCTGAAGACGGCCGTGTTGGAGCCGATGCCGAGCGCTAGGGTCAACACGGCTACGGCTGTGATGAATGGCCGCTTCCTCAGTGTGCGGAGGCCGTACCTGAGGTCCTGACAGAATCCGCTAACCACGTTTGTGTATCCCCTTCGTTTGGTGCGACGCAGACTGAGCTTGATGCACTCGCCGCGGGGGGGCTCCACGTCGCCAAATATGCGAACCGCCTCGGCTCGGGCTGCTTGCTCGCTCAACCCGCTTTCAATCAGTTCCTCGGTGAGTCTGTCGAGATGAAACTCGATTTCGACGTCAACCTCGTCACGGACGCCTGACTCCTTCTGGGACAGGCGAGTGTACTTGCGCACACCCTCCGGTAAGTGTTTCACGAGGATGCCTGTTTGGCCGGGTGCAGGATTCTCGAGACCGCGCTGGCGTAGCGCGTCCAGCGCTCTACCTCGGCGTTCAGTTGTTTCTCGCCCTTTGCCGTCAGACGATAATACTTCGCGCGGCGGTTGTTCTCGGTGATGCCCCAAGTGGCTGCGAGCCATTTGCGGTTTTCGAGCCTGTGCATCGCCGGGTAGAGAGCACCTTCTTCAATTTGGAGTTCACCTTCGGTCTCCTCGCGAATCCAACGACCCACGCCGTAGCCGTGTTGCGGGCCCTCACTAAGTGACTTCAGGATGAGTACGTCGACGGTACCGCGGATGAGATCCAGAGACTGAGATGCCATAGACACCTTCCCTAAGGTTCTTAGGTAAGTTGCCCAGAGGATGGCTAGTTGTCAATGGTAGGGCAGGGTGGGCCGGTGAGTGGATTGAGTGTGATACCAGGCGTGCCTTGTCCCCCCTTATTCCTCCTTCAAACTCTGGATGGGGTCGAGGCACGTGGCCCGGTACGCCGGCAGGTACGACGCTCCAATCGAGACGACAGCGAGTAATAGTGCCACCACACCATACGTCACCGGATCCAGCGGGCTGACCTCGAAGAGGAGGTTGCCCAGCAATCTCCCGGCGGCCAGTGCTCCCATCAGGCCGATCACCACGCCGGGCAGCGTCAGGCGCGCCCCTTGGCCCAGCACCAAACGCAGCACCGAGGCCCGGCTCGCTCCCAGGGCCAGACGGACGCCCAGTTCCTTCGCCCTGCGGCTCACCGCGAAAGACATCACGCCGTAGATCCCCACCGCACCTAGCAGTAGCGCCAGCGCGGCGAAAACGCCGAACAGCGATTGCGCGAAGCGGGCGGTGCCCACACTTGCCCGGGCTATTTCCTCCAGCGTCCGCACGTCGAAGATCGGTACCTCCGGGTCCAGCCGGCGCGCGATTTGGCGGATGGTGGGAAGCGTGGCATAGGGATCCCCAACCGTCCTGACGAGTACGCTCGTTTGGAGTCTCGGATTCGCGAGAATAGGGAAGTAGAATGCGGGTGGAGCCGGGCGGGTGGGGCTGAAACCCACGATGTCGCCCACAACCCCCACCACCAGGAGACCGTCTCCGGTCCAGTCGGGTCCCACCAATTGCCCGAGCGGGTCCTCACCCTCGAAGAGGTCTCGTGCCAGCGTCTCGTTGATCAGGACCGAGTTCATCTGACTGTCCGCGAATTCCGATGTTTCCAGCCAGCGGCCGGCTATCAGTGGAGTACCCACTGCTTCGAGGTACCCGGGCGACACGCTGCGCATGGACACGAAGTGGGAAACGCGTTCAGGATCTCCGAAGACCGGGAAGTTGGTGAGGTTATAGCCGCCCAGCAGGGGAAGGCGATTCACCAGCCCGACCGCCTCGACACCGGCCACAGGCTCCAGTTCGGTGATGAGCCGGTTGTAGAACTCGTTGATGGCTGAGTTGTCTTGGTATTTGGCCCGGGGCAGGGAGAAGTTGAAGGTCAGGACGCGGTCCACATCTGATACTCCCAGCTCCACCTGCTGCATGCGCCAAAGGCTGTTGGTCAGCAGACCCGCCCCTGCGACGATAAGAACCGCCAGTGCGACTTCAGCCATAACCAGGGCTCTCCCGAGGCGGCTGCCCTGCGCCGACGTTCCGCGGGCTCCTTCCTTGAGCGAGTCCTGTAGCTGGTCGGGTCGGCTCCGGACAAGTGGAACCAGGCCCACCACGACCCCAACCAACAATGACACCCCCAAGGCGAGGCCCATTGTGGTGCCGTTGAGGGCAATCTGATCGGCCCGCTGCAGCGAGCCGCCGTACAGCGCCACCAACAAGTCCACACCCCAGTAGGCGCCCACCACACCCAACGCACCTCCCGCCAGGGAAAGCACCAGCGCCTCGCTCAGGAAGTGCGATACCAACCCCGCCCGATTAGCCCCCAGAGCATAGCGGACGGCAAGCTCGCGGTGCCTGTTCTCGGCGCGCACGATGAGCAGGTTCGCCACGTTCACGCACGCGATCAGGAGCACCAGCCCCACCCCACCAGCCATCAGGTAGAGTGACTGACGGTTGCGGCCGGTCACCCGAGTTCGAAGTGGATCCGCCCACGTAAACCAGCCGTCGTTGGACTCAGGGTACTCCGCCACCAACCTGTCGAAGATCCCCTGGAGTTCCACCCTCAACCCGGCTAGCTCGGCCCCCGCGGCCAGGCGACCGACGGCATTATAGCTCCGTTGGCCCCGTTGGAGATCCGCTCCCACGTGCTGCATCGGCACGATGATTTGAGGATCACCCGGGAAGCTGAATTCGGGATGGGCGACGCCCACTACCTGCACGGGCTCGGAGTCGATGTTGATGCTGCGGTTGACGATGCTTGGGTCTGCGCCGTATTGGGTCCGCCATAGCTCGTCACTGAGGATCGCCACCCTTGGCGAACCAGCCACGTCGTCTTCGGGAAGTAGGTCGCGACCTAGCCGGGGCGGAAGACCCAAAACACTCAGCATCTCGGAAGTGGTGGTCAGCACCAGCACCCGCTGCGGGCTTTCCTCGGTGGCCAGGTTGACATCGCCATACGTGTATATGGCCGAAGCCCCCATGAGGCCCGAGCCGGCGCGAAGGTCCATCAGGTTGGGGATTGACTGATCTACGCCCGCGCCACCGAAGTTTTCGTGCCCGTCGGAGAGCCAGACCAACCGATCCGGTTCGGCATAGGGAAGCGGTTGCAGGAGTGAACCGTAGATGACACTGAAGATCGCCGTGTTGGACCCGATTCCCAGTGCGAGGGTGGCGATAGCCAGAACGGCGAAGCCCGGTCGTCCCGCCAGCGATCGAACCGCCAGCCTCATCTCTCTGATCCAGCCTTCCATACCTGCGCTCCGTGTTATGAATGTGTGCTAGGAGGCAATCACACATCTTAGACACAGCAAGCGAGGCGAAGGTTGCTGGGGCGCGGATGCCCAGCGCTTCGTGCAGCACCTCGATGGCCGCGAGCAAGGTGGGGTCGAGTTGAGACTTCAGCGCCCGCTAGGCGCTGCGTCAAGGGTCATCATCACCTGGTGGCGTTCAAGCGGATCATCTGCTAGGGCTCCTGCTGCACTCGGCTCAATCAAAGACTGACCGCATTCGTGTGATTCCTTCGCGGATATCGTCTTCGTCGTAATGCGCAAAAGACAGGCGCAGGAAATTGCTGAGGCCGCCGTCGTTGGAAAACACGGACCCGGGCTGAAACCCTGTCTGAAGTTCCCTTGCCCTGTCGCGTAAGGGTGTAGTGTCGACGTTTTCGTCAAAGCGTAGCCAGAAGAAGTAGCCGCCGTTTGGTCGCCGCCAGGTGGCCAGATCGCCAAACAAAGATTGCAGTGAGTCCTGCATCGCCTCGACGCGACTACGATAGGTGCGTCTGAGTTCTCTGACAAAAGCTTGTTGCAGGCCGAGATTTATTGCGTGTCGGACAATATGCGAGGAGTAGTGGTTGATGCTGCCGCCGCTGTTGACGAAGCCGTTCGCGAGGAGGCGTTTGCGCAACTCAGGGCCAGTCTGGATCCAGCCAAGGCGCATCGCGGGGGCGAGTATCTTCGAGAATGTGCCGAGTGATAGAACGGTGTCGGTCTCGATTTTCGTGCCGAATGCTGGTGGCGGCTTGTCGTAGTAGAAAAGAAGCTGATAGACCTCGTCCGCGACAATCAGAAAACCATGCTGCTGGCTG
>JBDGYW010000492.1:0-5289 GCA_039588935.1 Gemmatimonadota bacterium
CCACCACCACCGCGGCACCGACACTGACGGTGAGGGTGGACGCGTCCCCGGTGACAGGCGTGGGATTGAATAAAGCGGTCACACCGGAAGGCGCATCCTCGACCGTGAGGTCAACTCCTCCCATAAAATTCGTGCGGGCCAGTGCTACTTGGGTCGTGCCATCGCTGCCCTGCTCGATCGTGAGCATATCCGGTGTGAGCATCAGATCGTATGCCGGTGCTGCCGTTACGGTGAGCGCGAGGCTGGTCGTGACGTCGGAGACTCCATTGCCACTGGCTCGCAAAGCAACATCGTAAGTGCCTGGTGCGACAGACGCATCTACATGGATAGTGACCGTCGCCGTCGTGACTTCGCCTGTGGTCTGGACATCGCTTACAGTTCCGGTCACGCCTGACGCCCCCCCCTCGACCGTGAGATTCGCACTGCCGATGAACCCACCGCTTCGCGTGATAATAGCAATCACAGAAGCCGATCCGCCCTGTTCTACGGTCGTTGCGGTCGGGCGAAGCGTCAGGCCGATGGCCGGCGTCGAGCCTGGTCCCGTTACGCCGTCTTCATCTGTACATCCGACCACCATTGCCAGAGCGATCGTGACGAGGAGGGAACGGCGGTGCCGGGTGGATTTCATGTTTACGCCACTCGAGCGAGCCGGGCGACGCAGCTGTGTTGCCGCGAAGGGAGGCGCAGAATCCACTTCATGCTCCAGAATAACCGACCCAGACAACTCCGCTTACAGCCATAGCTCCTACTGCCATTCGGATTCACTTCTGAACCGCGTGTTTACGTTGGCCCGCTGGAAACGCAACGCTACGCCGTTTGGTGCATCAACGCAATAGCTCTGGCGGGAACGCCGACACCGGCTGGAGTCAGAATCAACCCTCATCTCTGAACGAGAAATGTTGCTGGACTATCAACCAACTTCCTTCGCGTTTCTCGAGTACTCCGGTCCACCTAGTGTCGTACCAGCCACCAACCTCGCCGTCCCACTCTCCTTCGTCGTCGAGCATACACCTAAACCACGCTACTGTACCGCTCTCGGAGATCGTCACATGCAGGTCGGTAATATCCGTTCTCGTCGCCCTGAACCTTTCATCGAGCCATACTCTTTCGGCCGTCTCTCTCAGGGCAGAGTAGCCTTCCATTTGATCTCTCGGCTGAAAGAAGAAGAGGGTTTCATCTTGCACGAAACTCTCGTAGAGCATGACGGTGTCCTTGTCGAGCGCCCATTCGATCGAATTGTGGATCACATCGGATACAGCGGCACGCTCCGTCTCAAAATCGATGTTTGGTGTTATCTGGCATGAGGCGGTGGTCAAAGCAAGAGCGGCGGCGGTTACGGTGACTCTGCGGGCATCCATAGCAACTCCCTGTTGGAGCTAGTGCGGTGGCTGGCGATACACCTGTTGGGCAGGCGGGTTCCTCACTGCACGCCGAGCACGCACCGCAGTCCGACGACTTCCTCAGCGCGTCGACGGCCCACCCAAGCTCCGCAACGGAGGAAACGGTGAGGGTGCTCACATAGCCTGAGCGGCCGTGATCCAGCCTACAAGCCAAATCCATGGTTGACGGGACGGGCTGGGCCGGGTATGGTTCCCAAGCTTTAGGGATGGCCCCATTTGAGGGCCAATGACATTCGAACGTGGACGGGGGACTCAGTTACGATCGGGTCCCCCTTTCTGCGTAAAGAGCTACACGTCGCGCACGGCTGCGCGGCAGCCCAACGCGGGGGCGACATACCGCGGAAGTGTAGTCGGTTGGTACGGCATTACCCGCACCCCCGGCCACAGAACACATAGGGAGTAAGTAATGCGTACCAAAGGAACGGTAAAGTGGTTCAACGACAGCAAGGGTTTTGGCTTCATCACGCCCGAAGACGGGAGCAAGGATTGCTTCGTCCACCACAGCGCCATTCAAGGAGAAGGTTTCAAATCACTCCGCGAAGGTGAGCAGGTTGAGTTTGACGTCGTAGAGGGTCAGAAGGGCCCGGCGGCAGAGAACGTGACCGCTATCGGCTAACAACCGATTGGCGTGATCTGAATGATGGGTCGCCCCGATCAAGCATCGGGCGGCCCTTCTCTTATGCATCCATCGAAGGATACCCGGTGACAGAGATAGTCCTGAAGGAAGACGATCGCGTGGAGTGGGCCATCAAGGCATTCAGGCGCAAGGTTCAACGCTCGGGTGTTCTCAAGGACCTTCGGCAGAAACGCTACTTCGTGAAGGCAAGTATGGCGCGGCGGTTGAAGGCAGCAGCGGCAAAACGCCGTCGCCGTCGGAAGAGCCCGTCGTTCTGAGCGGGAACTCTGGACTGTGACTCGTTAATCTCAACCTGAGCCTAAGTTTGAGTATCGCGGTCTCCGTCTGAACGCCACACACCAGCTGTCTCGAGATCCACTCTCCCCCACCGCCACAGGTATTCGCGGCCTTCGCTGGCGCAGCTGCCAGACTTGCCTCCACCAACCATAATCCAACGGCGCACCGCACCGGTTGCGAAAGAGCCAACAACGTTCTGGACAGGACGATTCGCGAAGTCCGTGTACTCCAATGCGGACGAGACTCCAACGGAGTGTGCTCTGCCCGCGGCGAGAGCAGAGACCACCCAAGTGCGATCTCACACTCTCAAGTCAAACTTAGATCCAGCCGTCATGAGGCGATATTTCATCTTCCCCCCGCTCGAGTTTTGTGCCTTTTCGGTATGCAGGAAAGAAACTTCTCAGACAACCTGTTCATCCAACTAGACACCACAAGTGCAGAGTACCATAATAGGGAGCAGGCTTCCGGAGTCTCTGATCTGCTCAAACAGGCACGATACTCTGCGTCCAACCATGGCAAGGAAGGAACTAGCTAATGAGTGCTGGACCTCTGAGTCGGAAGGTGCTCCTGCCCCTCGTGGGATTTTTCGGATTCCTCGTCACTCCGTCTCTGGCTCAAGATGCGAGATCCACACACGACGGAGGCGAGGCCGAGGTAATTGCTCGAGGTCGGAGTCTCTATCTCGCAGCGTGCTCCAACTGTCACGGTGCAGACGGAACCGGCGTGGCTGCCAACCTGGTAGGCCTGCCGATCACGCCGCCGGATTTCACTGAATCCCGATTCGCCTCCAGGGAGCCGAAGGCCGACTGGGCCGGTATCGTCACTCTCGGCGGCCCCGTTCGCGGCTTCGACCGACTGATGCCGGCGTTCGGGGACGCCGTGAGCCGCGAGGAGATCGATCTCATACTCGAGTATATGCAAACGTTGTATGAGGATAAGAGTTGGCCCCGCGGAGAGTTCAACATTCCGTTGGCGCTCGGCACCGAAAAGGCGTTCCCGGAAGACGAAATAGTCATGAAGACCACGGTCGGCACAGGAGATGTCGGCGCGGTGGATCACAAGATCATCTACGAGAATCGTATCGGCTCGCAGACGCAGCTCGAGTTGGTGATCCCCGTCGGACTGCACGAGATGTCGGACCTAGCGGGAGACCCCACCGGCAATTGGTATGCGGGCCTCGGCGATGTGGCCATCGGTTTGAAGCGAGCCCTATTCCACGACCTCGGCATCGGGAGCATCGTCAGTTTTACTTTCGAGGCCAAGCTACCCACTGGCGACGAGAGCGAAGGCTTCGGAAAGGGCTTCACGATCTTCGAGCCGTTCGTGACGTACGGGCAGCTCCTGCCCTACAACGCGTTCTTCCAGATGCAAGCCGGTGTGGAGTTGCCGACCAACACCGACGAGGCGGAGAACGAAGGCCTCCTGAGGATGGTTTTGGGAAGAACCTTCAACGTCGGTGGTGAGTGGGGGCGAGCCTTTTCTCCCATGGTGGAATTCCTGGGCAAGAAGGAACTGGAGGGCGGCGAAGCGGTTTGGGACATCATGCCGGAGATGCAGGTCACGCTCAACCAGCGCCAGCACATAATGGCCGATTTCGGTGTGCGTCTACCTCTCACGCACACTGCCGGCAGGGACCCTCAGCTCTTGTTCTATATACTGTGGGACTGGTTTGACGGCGGCTTTTTCGAGGGGTGGTGAGAAATGAACAAGACGACTAACGGAAACCGACCCATGGTTTTGCTTCTCTTGGTTGTGATCGCGGCACTGGCCGCTCCCGTGCAGACGCTGGCCCAGGTACCGGACCTGTTCCACAAATCCGACCAGTGCATAGCCTGCCACACGCAACTCACGGCGCCCAACGGAGACGATGTTTCGATCGGGTTCAACTGGAGATCATCCATGATGGGGAACGCCGCACGAGACCCCTACTGGATGGCCGGCGTACGCCGAGAGAGTCTGGACCACCCGGCAGCGGTGGACGTCATCGAAGATAAGTGCACGGTCTGCCACCTACCCATAGCGCGAACGATGGTAGTGGCGGCAGGTGGCGCGCCTCGGGCATTCGAACACTTCCCCAGCCTTGGAGAGGGTGGCCCGCTCACGGAGCAAGCCCAGGACGGCGTGTCGTGCACTGTCTGCCACCAGATCCAAAACGAAAACCTCGGCACGCGCGACGGCTTCACAGGCGGGTATGTAATCGACCTCAATACCCCAATGGGAGAGCGAGCGGTTTTCGGTCCCTTCGAGGTGGACGAAGGACGTACGCGGGTGATGCAGGCTGCTTCTGAGTTCACACCTCAAATGGCGAGCCACATTCAGTCAGCGCAGTTCTGTGCGAATTGCCATACGCTCTTCACACACGCGCTCGACGCAGATGGGAACGATGCGGGAGAACTTCCGGAGCAAACCCCCTACTTGGAGTGGCTACACAGCGATTATCCAGGGGTGCAAACCTGCCAGGATTGCCATATGCCTGTGATCGAGGGTGAGGTAGCGGTCAGCGGCGTGCTACCGAATCCGCGAACCGACGTGAATCAGCACGTGTTCATGGGCGGCAATTTCCTCATGCCCAGGATCTTGAACAAACACAGGGCGCAGATGATGGTGCAGGCTCTACCGCAGGAGCTGGATGCCACCGCTCGTGCCTCGGAGGAGAACCTCGCCAACAACACCGCGTCACTCGATGTGAGCCGGCTATCGTCTGAAGAAGGGCAACTGGAAGTTGGCATAATGGTGGCGAATCTGGCGGGACACAAACTTCCGTCGGCCTATCCGTCTCGACGAGCCTGGCTGCATGTGACGATTCTGGACAGTTCGGGCCGCACGCTGCTCGAGTCCGGTGCTTTCCATCCAAACGGCAGCATCGAGGGGAACGACAACGATCTGGACGGAAGCCGTTTCGAGCCGCACCACGATCGGATTACGAGCGCGGATCAAGTCCAGATCTACGAAGACATAATGGTCGACTATGCCGGG
>JBDGYW010000493.1:0-5283 GCA_039588935.1 Gemmatimonadota bacterium
AGCCAATTTGATCCTCGCAGCCCTGGAAAAGAGGCTTCCAAATGGCAGTTGGAGGCATCACATCGACGATTGTGATCCTGCAATTCTGGAAATGCGTTCTTCCTTTTGTGGATGTGCGGGACCCAATCGTTGATTGCGAATTCGCAATCGAGGCCGTGAGGCCTGAAATCGATGCCTGCAAACTCACAATCGATGCCGTTTTGACATATCTCCAGCCTACGAGCTTGCCGTCCGATCTCGTAAAACGTTGTTTTATAATCACTTACGGCCGAGTCCGATGAGAGCTGAGCGCGCTTCACCGACGTTCGCTCCGGGAGGCGCCGGCTTCCGCAGCTCGGCTATGTAGCGGGTGGACAGCTCTCGGTATTCGGTCGAGGGGCTTTGTCAACTTGAGCGAAATTCATGACAAAAAGCTTAGGGCCCGGGTCAGGAAAGCCTCGTATGCGGTCGTTGCCTGTTTGTGTGAAACGTCCAAACAGGGCATAATCAGCACAAGTTGACAGTAGCCGCTGTGAGCAACACACGACTGCATCCATACAGAGACGGGACACGAAAGATGACCACTGCAAGTTTTCCGACACGTTTGGCTGCGGCCCGGCCCTTTCTTATTTCCTGTGCGCTCACTCTCGTACCTGGGGCTACAGCACACGCTCAGATCGACATCAAGATCAACAGTCGCCGGTTGAGCGAACGGGTCCTTGTCACCTGGGGATGCGATTACTTCCAGGGCACCAACATGGCGGTCGTGGTCACCGATTCGGGTCTGCTCCTGATCGATACCGGGCTCTCCCCCACCACCGTCCGGCGCCAACGTCACCTCATCGAGCGGGAACTGGGGCGCAACGACTTCCGCTACCTCATCAACACCCACATGCACAACGACCACGCTTTCGCCAACGAGGTATTCCCGGAAGCCACCGTGGTGTCTAACGCCAACGGCAGCGCCGCGCTCGAGCGGGAAGTGGACCAAATTCCCGCGCTCATTGGGCGTTTGCAGAATGGCCGCGAACGCTACCGCGAGTGGGCAGACGGAACCTCACCCGACAGCGCCGAAGGTTTACACGCGCGCGAGGGTGTGGCCGCGTTCCATGTCGGCATCGCCGACCTGGAAGCCGGCATCTCACCCCGCTACCCGAGCGTTGCCTTCGACAATCACCACAGCTTGGACTTGGGTGATGTTCGCATCGAACTCTTTGACTTTACCGGCTTTCACTCCGACTCCGACATCCTGATTCTGGTGCCCGAGGAGCGGATGCTTTTCACAGGCGATGTGTTCTGGGGAGGGCAACTGCCGCTGCTCGGAGAGGACATGGGTGACGAGTTTCTTCGGTTGCTCGACACCTGGCGCACGATTCTCGAGACGTCACCCGACCTGGAGTTTGTGGTACCGGGGCATTCCGACGTTCCCTTGACGGTCGAGCAGTTCCGGGGGATGTACGAGTACCTGTCGCGACTCTGGACCGACGTTTCAGCCGCCAGAGAGGCCGGCACGCCCCTGGTCCGGTTCCTGATGCAGAATGTATTTGCCGAGCGGTACCCCGAAGTCGCCGATTTCAACGTTGTTAGACGTGACTACAACCTCCACCAGCACAACATCTACATATTGTGGCAGTTAGCGGGTAGCTAGGCCATCGCGCTACCTGAAAGGCTGGCCGCAGAATATCGCCGATGGCCGCGGCAAACCTACAACTCCACCCCGCAAGGCAACGTTTCCCCGATCCGTAGCGTCTAAATACCCAGAAGTCCTAGGTACGGCCAGAAACGAGGATCCGATGTCCAGAGACACCCCTGAGCTGCTCAAGGGTACGCTCGACCTGTTGATCTTGAAGACGCTCGAGGCCGGTGCGCTTCACGGTTACGGAATCGCCCGCGCGCTCGAGGACAAGACGGGGCAGGCTCTCCAGATCGAGGAGGGGTCGCTCTACCCCGCGCTCTACCGCATGACCAACCGCGGTTGGATCGACTTCGAGTGGGGCCTGTCGGCCAACAACCGCAGGAAGAAATCCTACCGCCTCACCGCCAAGGGCAGGAAGCTACTGCGCCAGAAGCAGGCCCAATGGACCGAGTTCACCACTGCGGTGGCACTCGTGTTGGAGGAGGGTACGGCTTCTTAGCCGTCCGCTGATTCTGCAATGTCCTTAATCACCGACAGCTGGATGCGGCTAAGGGCAATGCTCTCCCGGCGGGAGAGAGAGCGGCAGATCGAGCAAGAACTGCTCGAGCACTTCAACGCGCTGGTACGCGACCTCGTGGAACGCGGAAAAAGTCCAACGGACGCCCACGCTGAAGCCAGGAAACGGTTTGGGGATTTTCGCACCATTCGTAAGGAGCTTCGTTCGATGGAGACAAAGAGAGTCAGGAACGAGCAGAGATCGGCCAATTTCGACGAGCTATCGCAGGACCTCCGATACGGAGTGCGTCAACTGCTCAAGAAACCGGCCTTCACGGCAATCGTGATCGGTACCCTGGGAATCGGTATCGGCGCCAACACGGCCGTCTTCAGCGTGCTGAAGGGCGTGTTCCTGGACCCGCTGCCGTTCGACGAGCCGCAGGAGTTGACCTACATATGGCACGGATCTACAGACGGATCGTGCTGCGGACCGTTGTCGGGACCAGACTTTCTCGACCTCCGCTCTGGAACGGAGACCTTTGACGACATAGCTGTGATGGCCAGCCGCAATATGAACCTCAACAGCGACGGCGAGCCTGTGATGGTGCAGGGTGCCCGTATTACGCCGAGTCTGTTCAGCCTGCTCGGGGTGTCGCCCGCGACGGGGCGCCCGTTTACAGAGGATGACCAGATCGCGGGCAACAGAGCCATGATCGTGAGCGACGGATTGTGGCGAAGCCGGCTCGGCGGTGATCCCGCAATCATAGGCCGCACCATACGTATGAACCGCAGTTCATATACGGTGGTGGGAGTAATGCCCGCCGGCTTCAACGCACCCTCGCCCTGGCGCCTCAACCGGACGCACGACGTCTACCTTCCGTTTGCGCGAGAGGACATCGAACAAACCACCCGCGACAGCCACTGGCTCCTGGCCATCGGTCGGCTAAGGCAGGGCGTGCCTGTAGAGACCGGAGACGCGGAGCTGAAGGCCATCTCCGAGGGCTTGGCGGAACGATACCCGAACACCAACAGCGAGAAGACCACGTACGTGCACTCGATGCACGAACGCCTGGTGGGACGAGTCGGCACTCAACTAATCCTGTTGCTCTCCGCTGCGGGATTCATGCTGCTGATAGTGTGCGGCAACGTTGCGAGCCTGCTGCTCAGCCGAGCGGCGGCCCGCCAGACTGAAATGGCAATCCGCTCGGCGGTCGGCGCGGGCCGGTCTCGCATAATCCGGCAGCTTCTCACCGAGAGTCTGCTGCTCTCATTGATCGGTGGAATTACAGGTATCGCGTTGGCAATGGGGAGTATGACATATCTCAGGTCGGTCATCCCAACCGACATCCCCCGCATCGCAAATATCGGAATCGACGGAACCGTTCTCACGTACGCGCTCGTCATCTCATTCCTGACCGGTGTGGTGTTCGGTTTGGCGCCGGCTCTATCGGCCTCGCGCAGTAACCTGACCGAGTCTCTGAAAGAGGGCAAAGCCGCACCGCAAGCCGGATCGCGACGTGCCGTTCTGCGCGGCGCTCTCGTGGCATCTCAGTTCGCGTTGGCACTCGTGCTCGCCAATGGCGCAGCAATGATGGTACAGAGCTATCTGCATTTCCGCGGCATGGAACAGGGTTTCGACCCGGAGAGCGTGCTCACGGTGAACGTGTCGTTGCAGGGTGAGAACTACGAGGGTCTGTGGGATCGTGACTTCTTCATACGCGAGGCCATCAACCAAATCGCCGCGATACCGGGGGTGCGGCATGTGGGGGCTACGAGCAAACTGCCGCTGAACGGAGGAACGAACAGCCAGGTGTGGGCCGAGGACGATCCTGAACGTCCGCTTTCGGGTGGAGACGGTCCCTTGATTGAGTTCTCTCGAGTATCGGGGGACTACTTCGTTGCCGCCGGGATCAAGCTGGTTGCGGGACGCCTCCCTGAGCCCAACGATTCGATCGCAGCGCGGCCGGGAACCATCATCAACCAGGCGATGGCCGATCGGCTCTGGCCGGACGAGAGCCCGATCGGCAAGCGGTACAGTTTCCGCACCGAGCCACCCAACTGGATGACCGTCGTGGGTGTGGTGGAGAACGTGCGGCAATGGGGTCCCTATCGCAGCGCGCGAGCCGAGCACTACCTGCCGTACTCGGCGCCGGGGTGGGAGCGGGGTTACAGGATGTACTTGATCGTGAAGACCGATGTCGATCCCCTGTCGATTGTCGGACAGGTGCGGCAGGCTGTTTTGGCGGTGGACCCCGATCAGCCGATCTCCGAAGTCCGCACCATGGAGCGTGTGCTGAGCGACCAGTTCGCGGGCCAGCGGTTCAATACCATGCTGGTCGGGATCTTTGCCGGGATCGCGCTGCTACTCGTCTCGGCGGGTGTTTACGGAGTGGTATCGTTCTTCGTTGCCCAGGCCAGCCACGAGATCGGCATCCGCATGGCGTTAGGCGCGACCCAAGGACACGTCTTGGGACTCACCATGTTGCGTGGGTTGAGACTCGCGGGGAAAGGTGCCGTGGTCGGTGTCGGCGGCATCTTTGCCACGACAGCGGTGATCAGAAGCCTGCTGTACGGAGCGAGCCCGGTAGACCTCCCGACAATGCTCGGCGGCGTTCTGGTGTTGATTTTCGTGGGTCTGGTGGCTTCTCTGGTACCGGCACAACGAGCCGCGCGGGTGAGTCCGGTGACCGCGCTAAGGAGCGAATGAAGAGACTCCTGGACACTCCAAAGGCCAAGGGCGATACTAGCTCACACCCTTTGCATGGAGTTCCGCATGCCCGCCGCAATCGAAAACCGGGATAAGTTTGCCAACAGTTTCCTGGTCCTCTTAGCAGTAGCCATCTCAATCGTGTTCCTCCTGATGATCCGGCGATTCTTGATGGCCGTTCTACTGGCCGGAATATTCAGCGGCATGGCGCATCCCCTATATCGCCATTTCCTGAAGGCCTTCAAGGAGCGGAAGGCTCTTGCGTCTGTCACCACGATCTTTCTGGTCTTGCTCGTGATAGTCATACCGCTCACAGGATTCCTGGGCGTCGCCGCCTCGCAGGCGGTCGACGTCAGCCAGGCTGTTGGCCCGTGGATCGAGCAGCAGCTGAGCCAGCCCGACGCACTTGACAACTTGCTGAACCGCATACCGTTTTTCGACCGGTTACAGCCGTACCAGGATCAAA
>JBDGYW010000494.1:0-5275 GCA_039588935.1 Gemmatimonadota bacterium
AGAGTAGAGTCCGCGCCCGTCTGCAGTCCACCCGACTGGTGAGCTGACGTCGCGGCTCAACGACCGGAGAGTTGTGTCGCCGATCGTGACGGTCCAGAGTTGGGCCGGACCACCGCCGGTCCTCCGAAACGCGACCGAGTTCCCGTCTGATGAGGGGCGTGGGTCATAGAGCCAATCGACCTCTCCTGCTCTGGCGAGCAGCCTGTCCTCTCCAGTGTTAGGATCGAAGAACCTGGCCTCCTTGTCATCAAGCAGCACGTAGACGATATGCGGAAAGGGAAACCACGCCAAATCGCCGACGGCCGGTGTGCTGCCGGCCGGCTTCCACAACCTCCCTTCCTCCACACTCACCATCCAGAGCTCACTTTGGCCGCCTTCATCAGACCTGAATGCGATCAGCTCACCGTCAGGAGACCACGCCGGGTCGTAGGCCCCACCATCGAGGAATGTCAACTGCCGCTTCTCACCCCCGTCTGTCGGCATGAGAAACAAGTTCGTCTTGTCGAGTGTTTCCTCCTGGAAGACTATCCAACGGCCGTCAGGAGAGATGCGAGGTGTTCGCCGTAGTGCGGTGCCTGGAGTGAGAAGCAACCGTGATGCCTCGTCTTCACCACCTGTTTCTTCCCGACTGAAGCCCCAGAGTCTCGAATATCCCACCCACTTCACGTAGAGGAGACGACTGCCGTCGGCAGACACAGTATACGCTGGAATGCTTGCGTTGTATGAGTACGTGGATAACCCTGGCAGCACCAGCATGGGGTCTCCGCCCCGGGCCCCGTCCGCCGTGACAGGAATCTTCCAGAGGTCATCCCCACCAAGAACGAGGATGGCACGCCCGCCAGCATCCCAGCGCGGGGACGTCATCGCTATGGGGCCTGTGGAACCCAAGGAATCCCTGAGGACCTCATGGGCGTCGGTGCCGTCCAAGTCCAACGTCTTCAACACCGTATTGTTGGCTTCTTGCATCACAACGGCCAGCCTCTGACCTGACGGAGCCCAAGCGACTCCCATTACCCATTCGTGTGCTTCGCCCAAGGGAACCGATCCGGTTGTGTCACCTGTGGAGACGTCGGTGAGCAAGAGCCGTTTGGCCTGAGGCCACCAGCTCACAATCGCGGAGCCATCAAGTGCCCATGCCGTGATGACGTCGGCATTGAGCACTCTCCGAGTGCCACCCAGGTGCGGCACCAACACCCCATTTCCATCGGTGCGAGTACCTCTCCTATAGAGCAACTGGGATCCGTCAGGAGACCAGCTCAAACAACACACGAAGAGGTCCGTCGAGTCGACGGTAGTTGCCGGCCCGCCGGAAAGATCCTGAACCTTCACCACGTTCACTTCATCAATCTGGATGCGATAGGCCATGTACTCCCCGTCGGAAGACAAAGCGGCCTCCAAAGGGGAGATGTCGAACGTCAGTTGAGTGTGTTTCTGTACTGCCGCGACGCCATCGCCCCCTCCCCACGACCTCAAGAACAAAGCTGCCAGACCGGTGACACTCCCGAAGACGATCACCACAGCGAGCACAAGGACCCACCCTGGTAAACGAGCTGACCGAGAGGCATCGCGCAGTGCCGGAACTCCCGTCTTGCCGCGGAGCGCTGCGATGAAATGCCCGGTTGTCGCGAAGCGGTCTGCCGGAGCCCTCGAGAGGGCCTTTAGGACAACACGCTCTATCCCTCGCGGCACTGTCTCTCTCACCACCCTAAGGCTCGGCGCTGAATCAGTCAGCTTTCGAGCGAGGATTGCCTGCGGTGTCGACCCGGTATACGGTGGATCGCCACCAAGCATTTCATAGAGTACGCAGGCGAGAGAGTAGAGATCACTCCTGTGGTCGAGTTGTCGATCTCCGCTCGCCTGTTCTGGGGACATGTAAAGCGGAGTACCTACCAGCATCCCTGTCGCCGTGATCGTACCCTCTGCATCAGCTACTGCTTTGGCAATCCCGAAGTCCATGAGAAGAACATGCCTGTCGCTGCCTTCAAGCAGGATGTTCTCGGGCTTCACATCTCTATGGATGATCCCGGCATCGTGAGCAACCTGGAGCGCACTTGCAGCTTCAGCAGCAATCCTTATGGCTTCGTCAACAGATAGTTGGCGTTCTCGATCAAGTATCGCTCGTAGGCTCTCGCCTACAACCCTCGGCATCACCATGAATGCGATGCCCTCACCTTCACCAACGGTGTACACCGGCAGGATGTTGGGATGCCGCAGCTTGGCTACCGCTTTCGCTTCGCGTTGGAACCGCTCGAGAAGATCAGGGCTTGGGAAGAGATCGTGTCGGAGAGCCTTGACGGCGACCTCGCGTTCGAGCTTCACATCCCACACCGAGTAGACGGCACCGAAGCCACCTCTTCCGATCACCTCACGCAGCCCGTAACCGTCGCCAAGAGCACGCTGGAGGCTTCGGCGATATGCC
Source organism: Gemmatimonadota bacterium (assembly GCA_039588935.1). Taxonomy (GTDB): domain Bacteria; phylum Gemmatimonadota; class Gemmatimonadetes; order Gemmatimonadales; family GWC2-71-9; genus JBDGYW01. The sequence goes on from JBDGYW010000494.1 coordinate 2,420, forward strand.
TGGTCGCCTGTTTTCGAATGCTTTGGTGTGCGAACCTCGCCGGTCTCACGGCTAATCTCGGTTGGTGTGGGTTCACCACAGCCGGGACAGTACGATGCGTCGTGAGGGATCGGTGTCTCGCACGACGTGCAGGTGCGTGCGGGTACGGTCATCGCAGAGATGCGGGAGCCGCCATCACACCAGCACCTAATGCCCGCACAATCGTACAGCGGCTCAAGAGTACAGTCTTCAGACGGTCAAGAACGTCGGCCATAATTGGTTAAGATGCAGCAGGAATGCACCAGCCGCCAGATCCGCAGGGTTTCCACAGATTAGCGAACCCACCCTCACGCTGTCGCAGAAACTGTTACAAAGTTGACAACTACGTAGGGAACAAGACGCCCCTCAGGGCATCTTCAATAAGCACAACACATACGGCACCGAAAAGCTTGCCCACCATAGCAGTCCGTGATTCTGTCCTGTGCGACCAGATCCGCCTTTGCCGTCTCACGATGTCGGGGATGGGTATTATGATCTGTGAGAGCGTAAATACCACGGTTGACATCGTGGGGCCGGCTCAGCTGAGCTTTGTTGTGGGGGCGAGTTCAAGACGAAAAGCCGCGTGTCGATCTGTTGGAGTTGGCGAGAGAGATCGTTACATTCGCCTGCGGTATAATGGCGCAACCAATCGAACAGGCGAAGAAGCTCCGTGAGATGCTGAGCCAAGTTGAGTGCTCAAAGGATCACTGCTGTGTTCAATCCGGCTTCCGAGATCTGTGCCGCGCAAAAGACATATTCGGTTCGGGCAAGCACTTGATGTGCTTGGAGGATTCGGGTACGGCGTGCGAATACCAAATCAAACACTGCCACGCCAATGTCTGTGACTGTCCGGTGCGGTTCTACTTGCACAGGGAGCTTGGTATCTGAATAGACACACCCGGGGCCGCGAAAGCGGCCCTTCGTTTGCCTACGAGTAAAGGCGGCGACGGTTGCGAGCCACATTCCGTGCAGTCAATCTTGCCTGGAGAGTTCCTCCAGGATGTCTTTGCCGTGGTTGACGAGCGTTTTCGTGTCGTCAGGCGGTTGTCGAATATTGAACATAGCCAGAGTGGTGTTGAGTAGTTGAAGCTTTCGCATTGCCTCTGCCGTACCAGCCGTCTCGAACTCCTCTCTCAGAATCCTGATCTTCTCGGCATCCTGTATGCCCTCTACCAGGCGCTCGAACCTAATGGAGCTTCGGGCGTCGGGGTACACGAGGTAGGTGTCACCGGCCGGCCATTGCCTGAAGCGGGAATCATGTAGAGGATCCTCGACCCAGGCGTAGTAGGACCAGCGCAAGAATCCGTCGAATCCGGCAGCCATAGTGTACCAACCGATGAAAACCGCTTCAGCCGGGGGCGAAAAGGTGAAGGTGTTGGGAAACGGATCGCGGCAACAAACGTAAAACGTGCTGGAAAAACCGCGGGCTTTGCGGTATTCCAAGTCGGGTTCGTCTATGATCGCGGCGTACGAAACACACAGGTCTTTGATGTGGTCGGGGTAGAGCTTGTACGCCTTCTGATCGTCGGCAAATGCGATGCCGAACTCTGGCGCGAGTCTATCCATCATGGCGAGCATCAATTGCATCTTGTCGCCCTTGCTTTCGTCCATGGCGAGATTGGTGATCGTATTCCACCCCTTTTCCTCCAGGTGCGCCCTGAAATCAACAATGAAGGGGGTCCACAACTCCATGTACTCGGCTGAGCCAGGCTCCACTTCGACGGTCACCTGTGCACCACTCGCCTCGTCCAAGTAGGTCATTTCAGAAGTCCAAGGGAGCAGGGAGTAGGCGTTGATCTGCTCGTCTATACCGAACGCCATCGAGAATTCGACCCAGTCGTCGAACACCGTGTAGTCGAATTCCCAGCTACTGTCAGCCTTCTTCGTCCAGACTACCATCGACTCGAACGGGTCGAGCGTCTGTCCCCCCCACGGTCTGTGCGTAATGGTGGTCGTTATGACCTTTTGGCCTGCATCAGCCAGCATCTGCGTGAGAGGTCGCAGCAGGTTCCAATGCGCATCCGACCAAGGTTCCACCTGATGCATGCGGGCAACGGAGTACGGGTGTTGCCAAAGGTCCAGGTGATATTCCCATTGGGACGGTGGCGGCAAGGTCCGCGGCAAGACTTCGAGTTGAAACTCGAACGAATGTGTGTCTTGGTCGGGCGCCAACAGCCTCACAGTGGAGGTGTACGCCCCCGGTGCCGCATCTCTGGGGATGCTCAACGTGATCCACACCGGTCGCGCGGAGTTGCCCTCTTTGTCAAAGGTCGTCACGTTGTCCAACGCATCGGGTGAGAGACTGACGGCGAAATCTCCCGAGTTGCGCCTGGCACACCCGTCGCCGTCTCCGAACTCGTCGGTGAGGACGTAGCGAACGAACCGTGCTTGGGCGATGTGGGATGACATCGTTTGCCCGTCTGCACCTTCGAAGTCGGAGAACTCGAAAAACATCTGCTGAACCGGATCGCCGGACCACAACACCAGCTGTGCGGCAACCTTCTCGCCCAACCATGCGGTCCCGCTCCACGTGTTGGTATGCTCGATATCTGGAACGGAACTCTTGGCGTATAGCCGGTCGATCGACCCTACCGAAGCAAACAAACCCGGACCGACGGCCGTCCAATCCGCGAGGGAATCGGCTGATGGATCTTCAGGTTCGGCATATGCGTCAAACGTCAGTGGTGGCCTGCTGTCGGTACACCCGATCAGCAAAGCGAGCCATGCGATGGCGGCATTTCTTCTAATCATCATTTCTCGGGGCAGCGGGAGCTCATGTGATTGACGATTCCTAGTCTGCAATTTACTCGTTGCCCTTGATCAGGTGTCGATCTTCCC
>JBDGYW010000495.1:0-5272 GCA_039588935.1 Gemmatimonadota bacterium
CATGTTGGCATTGTCATCCGACACCGTGCCGCTGGGCAGGGCGGTCCTATTGGGCAACATCGGCGCGATCCTGGGTGGCATCGTGAGCGTCAGGCTGATGGGCTACTTCGGTAAAAAGAAGTACGGCAAAGACGAAGCCGTGGTCACTGAGGAGGAAGAGGGCTACGACATCTTGAGCTACCGCGAAGTCCGTGACGGCAACGTTGCACAGCGGATCTTGCAGGCGATGCTCGACGGCGGAGTCCACGGTGTGAAGACAGGGTTTGACATCATGCCCGGGGTAATAATCATCACCACCGTCGTCATGATGCTCGCCTACGGTCCGAACGAAGGGGCGTACACGGGAGGCGCATACGAGGGGATTGCGTTCTTCCCATGGATCGGCGCGAAGCTCTCTTTCATCATCGAGCCGCTATTCGGATTCTCCAACCCGGAAGCCATCGCTTTTCCGGTAACCTCGCTGGGTTCGGTTGGCGCTGCGATTGCCATGGTCCCACAGTTCCTGGAGAGTGGAATCATCGGCGCCAAGACAGTGTGTGTTTTCACCGCCATCGGGATCTGTAACGCGGGTTTCCTGAGTACACATGTTGGAATGATGGACGGCATCAAAGAGAGAGGCCTGACCAATGTGGCCATCGCCACTCACTTCGCCGGCGGTCTCTGCGCAGGAGTGATAGGGCACGCGCTATTCTTACTGTTGGGGTGAGCCAGGCAAGCAACAAAAGCAATCTGGTCGATATAACGTCGGCCGAGTCCACGCGACAGGAGAAGAAAGAGGAACGGCATGAGACTCCATAAAACACGAAGCCCGCAGGCAAAAACGCTGAACGTGATGTTGTTCTCTCTTCTGGCTCTCCTGACAGCAGGATGCTCATCCGCTGGATCGCCATCAGACGAAGTGCCCTTCGTTCTTCCGGGTGGTTTGATAGCCAACTCCGAGTACGAGGCCCGCAGGGCACGTCTAATGGACGAGATACCCGATGGAATCGCGATCCTCCCCGGGGCCACGTCCGCGATAGCGGATTACCAGTTCTTCCAGAGCAACGACTTCCTCTACTTCACCGGAGTCGAAGCGCCAAACGCCTGGCTCGTGGTGGATGGTGTCAACCGTGAGAGCACGCTCTTTCTCACGCTCGACGAACACGACGCCAGGGGCGAGGGGATCCCAAGTGAACTCGCTGTGGACCCGGAAGAGTTCACCGGGATCGAGCGAGCGCTGACGGTGGAGGAATTGGAGTCATTCCTTGCCGGCCTAGGCAGGCAAGTGGGCGTGTTCTATCTCTCTCAGCGACCGGAAGAACAACACCGCATGAACACGAACGAAGTGTATCGCGCGTTCGAACGGACCGTGACAGAGAACCCGTTGGACGGCCGCTTGACGCGGGAGCTTCAACTGGCCGCACGGCTGGAGCAGCTATACCCCCGCGTCGAGGTCCGTGACTGTTTCCGCACGATCCAGAACCTACGAAAGGTCAAATCGCCTGCCGAGGTAGCGCTGGTGCGAGAAGCGGCGCGAATCGGTGTCGAGGCTCATCTCGAATTCATGCGATCCACCGAAGTTGGCATGCCCGAACGTGCACTGGCGGCTCTTTTCGAGTTCACCAGCAAGCGCGAAGGAGCGCAGGAACTGGCGTACGAGACCATCGTCATGGCGGGACCACACCATCCCTGGGGCCACTACCACAGGCACGATCGCACTCTGGAGGATGGTGATTTCATCATTCTCGATGCCGGTCCCGACTATGCATACTACAACGCCGACATCTCGACCACGTTTCCCGCAAACGGCACGTTCACCTCGGAGCAGCGGGATCTCTACGAACTGGGACTCGGCATTCGCCAGGTGTGCCTCGACAACTACCGCGCAGGAACCAGCTTCGCAGAGGTGGGTGAAAAGGTGAGGGACTGGTTGTTAACCAACGAGTACGATGCCACCGAAGACCGTTTCCGCGGGCTTATCAGGTGGGGTTGCTACAACCATCCTATCGGAATGGCGACGCACGATGTCATGGCGTCCATGACCGGTCCGGAAGAGCCGTTGCAGCCGGGTTTCGTGTTCGCGTGTGACATCAACATGCCCCAGAGCGAGACTCTCGGTATCCGAATTGAGGACACGGTAGTAATCACCGAGGACGGATACGAGAACCTATCGACAGGGCTACCCCGCACGGTGCAGGAAATCGAGACCTTCATGGGCGAGGCCGGCCTCTTACAGAAGATCGGGAGGTGAGAAGTGATCGTTCATCTTCTCCGCCAAATGCGGATTGCAGGATCGGTGACTGCCTTCAGCATCTTGGCACTGCCAACTCTCTCTGCGCAACAGGTGGATGTCTGGAGTCGGCCGGTGCAGGTAGAGCGAAGCCGCACCTGCGACTTCATCCACTACCGTGTGAGTCTGACATTCGACCTGGACGCTAAAACATACCACGGTGAAAACCGGATCACGCTGACACCGTTTGCCGACGGGTTCGATCGCGTAAAGCTGGATGTGGAGGATCTGACCATCGACTCGACCGTCGACGAGAAGGGACGCGAACTCTCGTTCGAACAATCTGACTCGAGCGTCGTTATCGTGTTGCGGAGGCAACTCGCCTTTGGAGACACCGCCCGCATCACTGTGGCTTACCGAGGAGAGGGTTCTCGTGACGGTTTCTTCTTCGACGAAGCTAGCGACGATCACCCACAAATGGTCTCGACCGATTCCTGGCCCGACGAAGCGCACAACTGGATCCCCTTGTACGACTACCCGAACGACAAGGTCACCCACGAACTGATCGTCACCGTTCCAACGGGCAACAGGGTCCTCTCAAACGGAAAACTGGTAGGCGTTACGGAAGACACGACGGCCGGCACCGCCACCTGGCATTGGTCGCAGGAGAACCCGCACTCCACATACCTGATGATGCTGGCGATTGGCCCCTTTACGGTGATCGAAGACTCTCTTGGCAATCTCCCAATCAACTACTGGGTCTATCCGGATGGGGTCGAAGACGCGCGGTGGATTTTCGCCAAGACCCCGCGCATGATCGCCTTCTATAACGACATATTCGGGTACCAATACCCCTGGGCAAAGTACGACCAGGTTACCACTCCACATGTCGGTGGAGGTGCCGAAGCAACGTCCGCAACGATACTCGGCGATGGAGTCATTCACGATCGCAGGGCCGATTTGGACTTCTCGTGGGAGAGGATCATCGCGCACGAGATCGCGCACCAGTGGTGGGGAGATCTCATCACGCTGCGTGAGTGGTCGCACACCTGGTTGAACGAGAGCTTCGGGACCTATTCCGACTACCTCTGGACAAGACACGAGGACGGCGAGGACGAAGGCGCATGGGCGTTGCTCGGAAAGAAGAACGCGTACCTACGGGAAGCGCACAATCGTTACATACGGCCAATCGTCTTCAACCGATATGAGCAACCGGGCGACAACTTCGACTCGCATACTTATCCAAAAGGCGCCGTGATCCTGCATCAGCTTCGGTTTCTGCTAGGCGACGAACCCTTCTTCAGAGCCCTAAGCACGTTCCTACACGAGTTCGCGTTCGAGCCTGTCGATACGTACGACTTCATGAAGACCGTGAAGGAGGTCACCGGCAAGAACATGGACTGGTTTTTCGAGCAGTTCATTTTCAAACCGGGACATCCGGTCTTTGAGGTGAGTTCAAGCTGGGATCCAGAGACCGGGGAAATTCGCTTGGACGTCACCCAAGTTCAGAGCCATGAACACGGTGTCCCCATCTACGAGATGCCGGTGCAGATCGGAATCGTCACTGAGTCGGGGAAGCATGTGGAGACAGTCTGGCTGGAGCACGAACACGACACATTCGTTGTCCCGAGTACGGAAGAGCCTCTCCTCGTGCGCTTCGACGAGGGCAACTGGCTGTTGAAGGAGTGGACCTACGAGAAGAGCGTGGAGGAATTGCTCTACCAGACACGCCACGACGATGTGATCGGCAGGGAGTGGGCGGTGCGTAAGTTGGCCGACCTTGGTGACCACGCAGGTGTCGTCGAGGAGCTGTCCGCGATTGTGTTTGACGATCCATTCTGGGCGGTGCGACTGGCTGCAGTCGAGACGGTTGCCTCTGTGTCGGAGCGGGAGTCCATCGAGGTACTTCACGCGGCGGCAACGGATGCCAACTCACAGGTGAGGCGCGCTGCGATCCGCGCGATGGGTGGCACGGAAGACACGACTCTGGTGGAGTTCTTCCGTGCGACGTTTGACGCCGACAGCTCCTACCAGGTGCAGGCCGAGGCGTTGAGAGCGATCGGCCGTAGCGGAGACCAGGAGCAGCTCAACTTCCTGCGCTGGGTGTCTGAAATGGCCTCGCCAAGAAACGTCATCCGTAACGCGGCCGAGTGGGCGATCGAGGAGATCTCTGGCGGTCGGTGAGCAACCGACGTGGACCATTCCCTTCGACAGGTCGCTACAGTTGAGTGTTAATCCGCGCCCAGTGCCACGACTGGATCGATCCGGGTCGCCCGCACCGCCGGAATGATACAAGCAGTGATGCCGACAGCTACAAGTAACACTGCCACGGCGGCAAGGACCGCAGGATCTGTTGCTTGGACTCCGAACAGGAGCGACCGTATCAGCCGCACAAGCGCTAACGCGCCCACAATACCGATCACAAGGCCAATACCCAGCACTCGGAGGCCGTTTGAGACAACCAGGCGGAACACGCCCAGCGCATTGCTCCCCATCGCCAGGCGGATTCCCAACTCGCGCGTGCGCTGCGTCACCGAGTAGGCAAGCACTCCATAGAGTCCCACCGCAGCAAGGAAAAGTGCAGCGATAGCGAAGATCGATAGAAGCAGCATCGGAGTGCGCCGCACGACAAGCGAGTCGGAGACCCGTTGGTCCATTGTCTCAGGGTAATAGAATGGAAGGTCGGGATCGACCCGGGCCACCGCCTCTCTAATGGCACCTGTCAATGACAAAGGCTCCACTGAAGTCCGCGCCGCGAGGGTGAAGAACCGGCGAGCCTGTTGCTTGTACGTGAAATAGTATGCCCCAGCGTGCTCGCTCTCGGTGAGATCGTGCTGCTTGATAATGCCTACAACACCAATGATGGTGTAGAGGAAATCCTCTTCATTCTCTCGACTTCCAGGCGACCCCTGGAGCATCCTCTTGCCAAGAGGACTTTCGTCTGGGAAATACCGCTCAGCCAACCACTCGTCGATTATCATGACTTGCTGCGCATCGATGTCGTCGGACTCATCGAAGTAGCGGCCCTCGCGCAATGGAATCTGCATTGTCTCCATGTAGCCG
>JBDGYW010000496.1:0-5270 GCA_039588935.1 Gemmatimonadota bacterium
CGTGAGCTTGTGATACCGGCGCCGGGAATCGTCGCCTGGTTTGTTGGGTGATAGCTCGACGAGGTCCTTCTTCTCCAAGCTCTGAAGTGCCTCGTAAAGCGTTCCGGGACCTGCTCGCACCCGTCCACCGGAACACTCTTCCACTTCTTCCATGATCGCGTAGCCGTGGCGTGGACCGTCAGCCAAGGCCAGCATCACATGAAGCATTCGGGGAGTGAGCGGCAATAGATCGTCGATGCGTTTCTTGTTGGGCATCAGAGGCTCCGGACTCAGGAACTCATAGTTTCCGTTATAACGGTTTCTATGAGTTTATGAAACTGCGCAGTTGCTGTCAACAGGACCATCCGCAAACTGATCTGGGCGTTGGTGCATGGCTCCGAGTTGAAAACGAATCCCCGTTCCCCGATTGGACGTCACGCCACTCGATAGCTGGCGGGCATCCCGAGGCGGGTCATCGCATTGAGGATCTTGCTCGACAGCTGGAACTCCACCCGTTGGCCCACCAGTGTTCAACTCCTCATGCCTCGGCCGATGATCGTCTTGTAGCGGTCACCGCGTCGACGTAGGCCAGCCTCGTACTCAGGCCATTTGCGAATCCGGTATGGAGATTTCGCGTGTTTGCATTGGCTCCGCTTCGGATACTTCATCGGCGGCGACTCCAGATCCGGGCGTCACTACAAGGATGCGTTGAAATCCGGAGCCATGAACCAAAGCCGCGGGGTGCTTGCCACCCAAGGTTTAGCCGGCGACCGATCTTCTGATCGCGCTGCTGAGTGGAGTGAACCTACGAAAGACATCGCGGAAGCCTCTATTGCCGTTGGTGATCATGGCAATGGCGGCGTCTGTGCTACAATCGCCAAACACCACGGCGCAGAAGCCCCCACCGTGCCCTACGCATGCGCGAGAATCCCACCATCCGTACGGATGTGGTCCCAGCCAACCGAGCAGGAATCCTCTGCCGAGAACGAGGTAGGAGCGCAACGTGCGGTCGAAGCCGGTGACGTTGGCGGTGAGATAACGTTCGAGTGTGCTCGACTGAATGAGACGAGTGCCGTCTCCAGTGGTGCCCCCCGCCAGCAACATCTCGTAGAACTGGGCCAAGGCTGAGGCGGTAGTCGTCAGCGATGCGCCCGGGACGAGGCTCGTCAGTGTCTGTCGTGAGTTGTTCTTCTCTTCGAAATCGCGGGCCACGTCGGTACCTCCGAGGCGCAGTTTCCTGGGCCCAAGCCAATACGAACGTGCAACTGCCGTATCGTCGTGCTCCTCCCTCCGTAGGCATAGCTGCTGCAATGACGCTGGTAACACGTCGGCCAAGAACTGGTCGAGCGGCTGACCCGCGACACGCCGCACCACCTCGCCGAGTATCCAACCAAACTCGTAGGGATGATAGGCGAGCATTCCGCGACGATACCGGGGCCGCGCGTTCCAGATCACCTCCTGCACACCGGTCCAATCCGGCCAAAGTGCGGGAGCATCCCACAGCTGTGGGACGATCACGCCGCTTCGGTGTGTCAGTACTTCGTGGAGCGTGATCTCTGCCTTTCCTTCGCGCCCGAACTCCGGAACGTAGTGTGAGACGGGGCGCTCCACATCGACCAGTCCGCGATCCTCGAGGAGTGCAACTGCAAATGCCACTAAGGGCTTCGACGCGGACATCACCTGGAATGGAGTCGCGTCCGTGACCGGAACCTTTTCTCCTTCGTCGTCGCGCAGCCCACGTGCGATGCCGATTGCGACGTTGACCAGCTCTTCGCCCCTAACGCGCACCACCAACTGGCCGCCTGGGAACAAGCCTTTGTCGAGTTGCCGATGGAACAGCGCTATTGCTCTGCTCAGCATCATGCTATCCAATCATCTCGCCTTAGTTGACGCGGAACGGGCCACCCGGAATCCCGAATTGTTGCAGCGATCATTTCGCGGCCATCTCGTGCGATCGGAAACCCGTGATTCAGAGGCATCACCACCCCAACGCCCTCCCCGCAGGATGCGTGTGGCTCCTTCGGTCACGTAGGGGTTATCCGAGGCCGTGGTGTCGTACCGAACGTATGTATCGCTCACCCACTCCCAAGCATTCCCACTCATGTCAAACAAACCCAACTCGTTCGGCGGAAAGCTCCCGACGGGCATCGTTCCCTTGCGGTAGGATCCTCGTTCCAGATACGGCTGCTCCCCGTCGTCTCCACGGAAATTCATCTCCGACGATCTTGCGATGTCATTTCCGTTCCCAAACCGAACCTCCCGTCCACCTTCCCGAGCCGCATACTCCCATTCAGCCTCCGTCGGGAGCCTGAAGCCCTTTACCCTGCTGACGTCAGTAGTGACGTTACCCGCCTCATCCAGGAGTTCTCCGCTTTCCAGGTCGTAGGCGACGGGCAAACCGGCTTTCTCACTCAGCCAATTGCAGTAGTGGATGGCATCATCCCAGGAAACGGCCATTACCGGATGGTCGGGTGCTTGTTCAAAGCCCGGATTTCGCCAGTTGGTTTCCGGGTTGTAGCCTTGCCACCGTCGCTCTTCGGCGGCCCAGTACCCGGCTCCTGAATACCCCAGGACTTCCTCACGGACCTCCTGCATCTCTTCTCTGGAGAGTTGTCCTGAAGCAGCCCTTTCCATGATGGCTCTCATCGCTTCCGGATCAAACGGACCCTCGGCAGAGGTCTCATAGCCAGTCTCAGCGACAAAAGCCCTGAATTGCGCCACCGTCACCTCGTGTGGAGAGAGGAGAAAATCCCCAATGGTCACGCGGTGAACCGGTAGTTCATCTTCTTCCCCATCCGAGAACAGATCGCCCATCAAAAACGAACCACCGTCAATGAAGACCAACCCAGGCTCTGCCTGCGGAACACAGGGGTGCAGCGGCAATACCAGCAAGATCAGGGAAAGTCCAGAACATAATTTCTTCATTTTTTACCTCCAACGCGCCGTTAACGGTGCAGCCGCCTCTATGGTTCACGCCTCTATCATCACGTGTTTAAGCGCCTCGAACAACATTTTTGCAGCAAGCCGCGTTCTTCTCGCAGGCGGTCTCCTGGAATCGGCAGGGAGCAAAAACGCGCTGGATGATGCTGCGCTCCTTCGCGTTAGGAGATTTGGATCCCATCCAAGACGTCTCAACACGGCGGTGGTCTAACATCGGTATGCCGCTGCCTGCGTTCCTTCGTTTGCCCGCTGCAGTTCCGGCGGTATTCGCTGCGTTGGAGTTGTCTTCGTTTCCGCCGCCATGATATTCATGTTTTGTCGGCGCATGAGTTCGCTCTGTGGAGGCGTATTACCGCCATGGGAGCGCACGCCCAGCGACTACAGCATGTGGAGTCCGTTATGAACGCACCGCATCTCGACACGTTTCACGACGTCATCTATCGCGAACATTCGATCTTCACTCGCCGCCGGCGATGACGGCCGATATGGCTAGAAGACTCAGCATGCGAGGATTCTTGGTCTCTGTCGGAGTCGGGGCGGGATTGCTGCCCACGGTCCTTCAGTTCTTCGTGACATCGCACGCTGGCGTATCGCCGGTGCTGCTCGGTAGCATTGGCGTGGTCTGTATCGTTGCCACAGCTGTCTTGATCCACCAACATCGAGTGCCGCACATGGTTGGCACGTTAACACCCTGGCTCGCGTGCGGCGCGTTGATGGGCGCTTGTCTCATCTGCCCCTTGTGGACCGGCCCGTACGTTTTTATCGCGGCCGCGTCGTTCGGGCTAGTCGGCTTGATGAGCGGCATCGGGGGATTACGGGGCGCGCTGACTCGCACCGGCATGGTCCTGGCCGCCGCGCTTGTGAGCTTCGCGTGCCTCTGGCCGTTTACTTTTGGGTTGCACAGGCCTATTTCACCGGATGAGTACTTGTCGCTGGATCTTCGTGTGCACACCCTTTTGGCGGACGTGCCGCTACACGATGTGTGGATTGCTCACTTGTCCGGTGGCGGAACCGGTAGGGCCCTCCTGGACGTGGACGAAGCGATGGCTGGAGGAGTCACCGGCGATGAGACGGTTGCGTTGGCGGCGGCGGTTACCACCTACATGGTCGCGGCCCGCGTGCTTGGGTTGGCAAGTGAGGAGTGTTTCGACACTCTGTCATGGGTGCGTCAACGGGTCACTGAGGCCGACCGCGCACGGTCGATCTTCCCCGTTGGGGAGCGTGGGTTCGTCTACCACTTCGAGCGTGAAGCTCTGCTCGAGATACAGACCTGTTCGGCCCGAGCTCTTTACGCGTTCGCGCTCGAGCCGGACGAATCCGGATACACTCTGTACTGGGCGGTCTATGCGGATCACGTCAGCTGGGTCACACCATACTATATGAGGTTCATCGATCCTGTGCGGCGCCTAGTCGTGTTCCCCTCCTTTCTCCAGCGCATCGAACAGCGGTGGCGCGCCAACTGGCTTGTTGCTTACGAGCCCAGCGACGCCTCGACTCCGGCCGGCTCGGGTTCGGTAGCTCACTCCGAAGGAGCGCGAGCGTGGTAAAGCCCTGGATCTCTATGCCGCTTTGGCTACGACGGTCGATTCAGCTGGTGCTTGCTGGCACCGTGTTCGGTTTCGCGGCGGCAACCTGGCTGTACGTCATTTCCGGCCTGCAGGGAGATTATCTCCGCACGGTTGCCTTCGTGATGCCGTTTTGGTACCTGTGGGCGGTATACGCCCCACTCGTGGTATGGTTGTCAAAGCGCTTTCCTATGGAGCGTGGGCTAGTGATGGCCCGATGCTTCATGCATCTGTCGGTCGCGGCGTTGTTGTCGCTGGTGCACACCGGAGCGAGGTTCGAGTTTCAGCCCGGATTCCGGGACGGAATAGGAGCGGACACGGCAGGACCGGCCTCCTTGGAACCCCTGTTCGCGCTGGCGGCGCTGGAACTCCCGGTCCACGTTTTCATATATAGCGCGATCCTAGGGGGAACGCACATCGTTCGCTACTATCGGCGTTCGCGGGAGCGGGAACTCACAGCGGCACGACTCAAGGCACAGCTCGTCGATGCAAGGATGTTGGCACTACAGATGCAGCTCAATCCGCATTTCCTGTTCAACGCGCTGAACAGCATCGCGATGTTGGTTCGGGACGCCGAAAAGGTAGCGGCGGTGGACGCACTGGAAGCTCTGAGTGACCTCCTCCGGTATGTGCTGGACGACTCCGCCTGTCAGGAAGTACCACTCAAGCGCGAACTCGAGTTCATCGAGCGCTATCTGGCGATGGAGAAGATCCGCTTTCGGGACCGCCTCGAGGTGCGGACGGAAGTTGACCGTAAGACACTCGACGCCATGGTTCCCAATCTCC
>JBDGYW010000497.1:0-6270 GCA_039588935.1 Gemmatimonadota bacterium
TTACTCATAGCCGAACTGTTGTGTTGCAGGTCTTCGTAACTACCCATCACATTCTCCTATGTGCGTGGTGGTCATGTCTTCATGCCAACGAAGTAGATGCCAGTTGTCGTACTGAGGGTCGTCGGGAAGCGTGAACATGTATACTACTTCACTACCCGCACTTGCTGAGTTGTCTTCGTTGGCATTCAGCATATTAAATGTCTTGCTCCACTCGGTAAGTCGGAACTCGGTATCGGGCGTGACAAACCAGCGTATCCACTGGAGCGGGTCGGTGGTGTGCAGCATGTGGGCGATGTCTTCCACGTAACTCTCACAGTCCTCCAAAGGTAGGGCAGCGTATAGACCCTTACGTAATACACGGTTGAGTTCACTAACTACACGTTTGATATCTCGCGTGTGTTCGAGAGTCTGGACCGTGAAACCCCAGTCGATAGACTTGTCGGGCAAGCCGATATGTTCTCTAGTTCACCAGTCACAAAGGTCACGGCTGGATACATCTCGCGGCCATGGGCAGCGCGGTCTGCGAGGATGTCGTAACATATGACATCACTACCAGTAAGTCGATGTATCTCGTTGGCGCCAGTTCCGTCGTTTCCGCCAAAGTCACAGAATGTGTCGGTGTTGCCAATGCGGCGGGATGCCGTCAGGTAGTCGATAAAGTGCTTGGCGTGTGCCTTGTCGCTGGCCCACTCATGGCGGTGTGACCAGCCGACGGCACGACGCTGGTTACGAATGTAGTCAGACACCATAGGGCACATATGACTCGTAGAACTTACGGTCGAAATACTCAGGTAACTTTTGTTCCTGCCCCGTGGTGCTATCCATGTGGCGAACTATGACGTTCTCTACGTAGGCCATGGGATACGTGTGCCTGAGACAATACTCTGCAAAGGTGGCGTCTCCACCATGTGCCATCGGCATGAGTTCGTTGAAACGGAAGTCTTTTAATATCTCGCGTGGCATGACCCGGCAGATACCACCAATTATTTCGAGAAATGAGAACCGGTACTTTTCGATGACCGTCTTGGCAAAGGCTGCCGGCGGGTGCTGGAGACCGCGGACACGGGGCGCTACCACCGTACCTTGATGATGAGGTCGTAGCCCTCGACCAGTAATTCCTTGTGGGCGCGGTTCATGCCGACGTGGAGACCGACGTTTTCACCCCAGCGAGTAACACTGTGGAGCCGCCCCGCCTCGTGCATCTCGCAAAGCCACTGTTGTGTCTTGTCCTCGCTACCTTGGTCGTAGACCCAGTGGTCGTACTTGTGGCCGGGACGCTGGACTCGCATGGACTCGAACGTGCGCTTGGTGTAGTCGAGGCGGTCGCGGGTCAGGGTGAATACCGCTACTCTAGGCATCGGTGACTCCATTGATGACGGTGGTGATGAGATCAACATCTTCCTCCGTTAGATTGGGGTGGCAGGGGACGTAGAGGCCGTAGTCGTGGACCATGTCGGCCACGGGGCACTCCGTATGTCCGTATTTGCGGAAGTACATGGGTTGCTTGTTGTGGGACCCGCTGATAATAGGGCGGCATGGGATGTTGGCTGCCTTGAGGGCTTTGACAAGGGCGGGGCGTTCGGGCGTAATGACAGGGTATCCGAAACATGAGATAGTATCACCACTGAATGTCGTGGGTTTCCAGTAAGGATTACGAACGTTGGCATCGTAGCGATGAAACCAGCGGGACCGCCACGCGACCACCTCGTCTACCTTCTTGAGTTGGCGGAGTCCTAGAAACGCGCCTATCTCGGTGTTGCGGACGTTGAAGCCAGGATAGTAGAACCTGAATGAGTCGTTGAATCCCGTCTTGGCCGTGGGCCAGTCGCGGTCCCAACCGTGGCTACGGAGCGACAACAGGATGTCGCGGAGTTCGGGGTCAGCAGTGCAGACCATACCGCCTTCTATGGTGCTGAGCTGGTGGCCGAAGAATAGAGAGAATGTACTGATGGTGCCGTACTTGCCAAGTAGTTTAGACTCGTGGCGACTACCCGCGGCCTCGCAGCAGTCTTCAATGAGCGTGATGTCGAGGTCGCGGCAGATACCAACGAGGTCGTCCATCTCGGGCGGGATACCGAGAACAGAGACGCTGATTGCCACGCGGATGCCTTGGTTGTTGGCCTTGATAATAAGGTCGTTATGGTCCATGGATAGGTCGGCTATGTTGGCGTCAATGAGAACAGGACGCAGACCAAGTTGCATGACGGGCGCGAGGTCAGTGGACCACGAGAGTGCGGGGACAGCTACCGCATCACCCTGGCGTAGAACACCCGCTTGCATGAGTGCGTAGAGAGCGATGAGATTGGCGCTACTACCCGAGTTGACAAAGATGCCGTACTTGACGCGGAGCCATCGTGACCATGCGGACTCGAACTCGCGGGTCAGGTCGCCCTTGGTGAGTCGCGGGTAGGTACCGAGCCACTCGCGCAGGGCGTCAATGTCGTTGATTGTAATTGTTTCGCCGGCCAAGGAAATCATTGGTCTGCCATGAGACCGCTCACGTCGCTGACGGCAAGCGAGATGGGGGCCTCGCGCACGGGGCGAGTGAGTTGGAGGTTGTCGCCGTGCCAGTGGTACTCCGTGGTAATGTTCTCATCTGGAGCAGCGGTGAGACCGCCGAGACCCCAGCGCCACACGAAGTTCCAGTCGCCAAAGCGCGTGAGAGATTCGTCCCAGAAGTGTCCTTCCATGTTGGAGATGATGTATGCACCGCCCTTGGTATGCAGGATGTCCGAGGTGTCAATGTAGTTAGCTTTGACTATTGACTCGAAGTCGTATGGTTGCGCCTCGAAATCACCGGATGGCAGGTCCGTGCGCATCGTGTGGTTGACGTAACGGCGTCCGCTGTAGACCATGTCAACGTCCTCACGAAGTATGGTCTCCATGAGTGTGCTGAGATGGTTGGGGAGCCACACATTGTCGTCATCGAGGTAAGCGATGAAGTCGCCGTTGGACATCATGATGCCGACGTTCTTGGGGCGGCACTGGTAACCAGAGTTCTCCGCAAGGCGCACGGGGTAAAAACCGATGCCCCGGTCCTCGAACTTGGGACCCCACTTCTCCATGACGGGTTTCATGGTCTCGATGTCAGGGGTACAGTCGTCTACAACCCATACCTCGTAGTCTGTATATGTCTGGTCATAGATGGATTGCAGCGCGGTGGCTAGTTGAGACGGTCGGTTGTAGGTGGACACGACTACTGAGACGGCAGGGTACGCATCCATTCGGGGTCCTTCCCTTCGTATTTGATGTAGGGACGGCCAATGTCGTCCACACTCTGTGGCACGTCAGGTGTGTTGGTGCGATCAATGAAATCCAGGGCCGTTGGACCCATCAACCGCACCAACTCGGAGTTTCTGTAGAGATGCCCATTCCAGTACAACTTGGCTATGATGTCGCGCCACCCCCGACAGACGATAACGTCCCTATCGTCCTTGATGGTGCGGGGTGGCAGGGAGCCGCATTGGGTCAAGCCGGCAACCCACTGGTCTCCTATATAGAGACCGACGTTGCGGAAGTTGGCCATCCTTGAGCAGATGGCCCGTATATGTGGATTGTTCCTTTTTAGAACACCCACGAGTTCTCCTGCCGACATACTTGCCGTTTCGGACATCAGTTACCTTTCTTAGCCCTTGGGCGAGTTCGGGCGTGTGCCCGTGGCTCCACCCTTACTGCCACTCTTGGTCTGAGTGGTGGGCCGTCGCTGTCCGGGATGACTCTCAAATGCAGGCTTAGCCATCGGCGTTTCTCCTTCCATTGCGGGTGAGCCTGGCAGAGGTTAGATCCAGTTTAGCCTCACTCATGCCACCCTTTTTGCTATCGTGACCCAGCCGCCCAGTGTAACTGTCCGTGCCAGTTGGCAATTCGCGCACCTCGGGTGCTCGCACTGCGTCCTGGCCGTAACACTCACCGTGTTTCTTCGGCGTGGGCATTAGATATTCCCCGAACCGCTAGAAACGCGGTAGAGACGGTTAGTGCAGTCGAGATCCGCGGCTGCCCAGTAGACCTTGACACCCACCGTGGCAATCTGGTTGAGCGTGTCGGAAGTACCGGCGCTACCCAACTGCTTGACGAACGTCTTGGCACCACCACCGTCGAGTTCCACGACGCCATAGGCGCCAGGACCGAAGATGAACGTGTTGTAGCCGGACCCGCCCGAAGACGAAAAGCCGTTGACGCCAGTGGCGGCAGCAGCGGTGCAAAGCTTCGGAATGTCAGACGACATGAGGAATCGCACGCCATACATCTTTCCAACCTCGCCGCGGTAGAGCTTGCCCACGGTCTCGTTGGTGGCATACTTGTTCACGTCCAGCCACGCCCCCGTGGTGCTGTCGGTCTGGAGGTCGTGAATCGGATTGGGGTGTGCAATGCCAACGAAGTTGCCGTCGGGGAACGTCTTGGCGTTAGCCTTGCGCAACTTGGTCGCCACCTGGATGACGTTGGCTGCGATAAGGGGAGTCGTACATGTGACACCGACGACCGTACCCTTGTGGTGAGACCCGCCCCAGATGGAGCCGGCGGCGCTGATGGCGCCACGAGTGACATTGTCCATCTTAAGGGCCATGGCCTTTGACGCCTCATAGATAGAATCAGTCACTACGTCGCTGATGCCAGTCATGATGATGAAGTCACTGTGCTTGACAACAATACCGAGACCGGCGAGAGTTGCGGAAACGCGGCTGGCGGACATACCGGATTGGTAGAGGGCCGTGCCTTCCACGAGGGCGGCGGTACGACTGACAGGAATCTTGTCGTATCGCGTCCAGTGGACGACCTTGCCCATGCCGCCCGGCACGCGCTTCTTGTCCCCGAACTGATAGAAGTACAGGTCGGGGTAGAGGTTGTCCAGCAAGAACTTGTCATAATACTCAGCAACAAGTTCTGTCTGGGGAGTTGATGTAATAGTCATAGATGCTTAACCTCGCTAGGGAGTTATCCTATGTGCGCCTCCCGTAGCCGTCGTAACGTCCAATTCCGACCTTGCGTAGTGCCTTTTCCATGTCGGCCGGGGTTTTATACTTTCCCGCATGAATGTCACGGCGGAGCTTATCTAACGCGGGTTCCATGGCATTGTCCGTCTCACCAGAGACGGTGTCGGAACCCTCCACGTAAGATGCAGCGCGGGCGTTAAGCCGTGCGGCCTCTTCAGCCGCTTGCTTGGGAGCCTCCTGTGTTTGCTTGCGGGCCTGTGCCATCTTGGTAATGGCGGAGGCACGCTCGCTTCCAGCCAGCGACTTGAGCCATGGGTTCTCTTGAACAAGTTCCCGCTCTTCGGCATCGCTGACTCCAGAGGCCGTGCGTTGTGCTGCGTAGGTTGACTCGCTGCGAACCCTGTCCAGTTCGACCTGAGTCGCCTGAGCCAAGTTGTAGAAATTGTCACTCACTACTCGGCGTAGTACCTGCGGGTTATACATCTCCTCGTCAGAGATACCCGCGAATGCGTCGAACTGTTGCTGGGGTTGCTGGGTGCGCTGTGCCTGTTCCTGCTGCGCTTGGTATGCCTGGAACTGGATACGCATCTCATCGACCTGAGCAGCCGACTTGCGGAGTTCCGCAATTTCATTGCCCTGCTTGCCCAACTGCTTGCGCATGAACTCGTTCTCACCGCGGAGTTTCTCGATATCCACCTCTTCAGTGGGTTCGGGAACCGGTTGTTCGCGGGCCTTACGCACAGCCTCCGCGTGTTCCGGTGTGTCCGTGGTCATACCTAGATCCGGTGCGCCACTGACTGAATCGTTCATACGGTTGCCGGCACGAGCCTGATCAGCCCGACGCTCGGCCTCTACATCAAATGTGAACTCTTCTACTGCCATGGTGTCCTCCCGCCCGCCTTGTCAGCGAGGCTGATGATGATTACTAGCGATTCTCTTCAAATCGCTTGATTTGATTGCGGGCCTCCTCAGCCCGCCGTTCAATGTCATCGTAGAAATGCAGTATTACGTTGAATACGTATATCATGGCTCGCTTGGCCTCGGCGGCATCGTCTCCGTGCTTGTCACGGGTCCCAAGGACGAGGTCGCGGGTGACTCCATCGCGTGCCCGCCTGACCATGTCCATGAGGTCTGCATAGGCAGGTAACGAGACCATCGAAGACCAGTCTGAGTGACGACGTAGTGCAAAGTCAGCGTCGGACTCGTCGGCTTCTTGACACACTTTGCGCCGGAGATAGTCATTTACGCGCCTCTCTAGACTTGCCGGCGGCACGAGCCGCTTCTGCACGCGCCGCTCCCTGGTCCTTCGTGTTCTTGAGTTCGATAGCCTGCTTCTTGC
>JBDGYW010000498.1:0-5233 GCA_039588935.1 Gemmatimonadota bacterium
ATCGGCACTTCCTCGGCGTTCTTGGTACGCGCGAAAAGTTCTACGGTACTTCCGATTACGCGGCTCTCACCACCCTCCGTGACCCGTTTCATCCCTTCGCGATGCGGCTCGTGGAAACGCTCCGGAATGATTATCTCGAGCTGCTGGTCCATCGCGTCCTCGGCGGTGTACCCGAGAATGCGAGTGGCGGCGTTGTTCCAACTGATGATCTTGCCCGTGTGGTCGGCGGATATGATGGCGTCGATGGCCGACTCGGTAACGGAGCGGAACTTCTGCTCGGCCTGCTTGCGCTCGCTGATGTCGCGAATGATGCCGGTGAAATAGCGCTCGTCGTCCAGGAACCATGTGGCGAGCGACAGTTCAACCGGAAACTCAACTCCGCCCTTGCGTATGGCAGCCAGTTCGACCGTCTTGCCAATCACGTGGTGGGGGCCACCCGTGCTCACCCGGTGCACTCCCTTCCTGTGGCTCTCCCGGAAGCGTTCGGGGATGATCAACTCGATCGGATGCCCGATCACTTCCTCTTCGGTGAAGCCGAACAGCGCAGTCGCCGCGCTATTCCAGGAGCGGATATTCCCAGAGACATCGCCGGAGATGATCGCGTCGATCGCCGACTCCATAACGGATCTGAACTTCGCCTCCGATTCACGGAGCGCCATCCGCACCTTCGACACAGTGACCTGACGCTCGACGCGCGCCAGAACCTCCCGGGCCTCGAACGGCTTGGTGATCAGGTCGTCGCCTAGTTCGAGCCCCTTGACTCGCGCTTCGGCGTCATCGACCGCAGCAGTGAAAATCACAGGGATGTAGAGCGTCTGCTGGCTTTGCTTCAGCTTTTCCGAGAGTATGAACGGATTCATGTCCGGCAGGCTCGTATCCAGGAGCACCAGGTTCGTCTCTGCATCGGGAATGGCCTTGAGGGCTTCTTTCCCTCGCGCCATCCACTCGACGGTGTAACCGGTCTTCTCCAGGAGTTCGCGGAGCGTGGCAACGCTTTCCGAATCGTTGTCGACAATGAATACGTGCCCGCGATCAGACATTTGAGCGCTCCGTGGAATCGAGGGGGTCCACTCTTGGACCCTCCGCGTGGGGATCGTTGTCGCTGGCTTCCGCGTCGCTGGCCAGCCAAAGAAACTACGGAGAAGTGGACATTATGTCAAATAGGTACCCGCTTGCCAATATTCTCTCGTGAAGCGCTTCGCGGCAACGGGTCGGGCTGGAGTCAATTGATCCGGTCTGAGGATTGTTAATCCTCGGTGCGCAGCCCCGTCAGTTGGCCGGAACGGGTTCGCGTCACGAGGCGTGGTACGAATAACAACAACGCCAACAGGCCCAACGCTAGCAGCCCCTTCTGGATGATGGACTCCCTGCCAGCCGCGGCTTCCCGTCCGGCGTAGCCCAGATACGCGTACGCGAGAGCGCCCGGTAACATGGTGACGTAGGAGGTGACGACGTAATGTGCGAGCGGTATACGCGTGAGGCCCAGCGAGTAGTTGAGCAGGTTGAACGGAAACAGCGGTACTAGACGCACGAAGGCGACGAAGCGCCAGCCCTCCTTTTCGACGCCTTCTAGCAGTTTCTTTAGGCGCCCGCCCGTTTTCCTTGCGACCCACTCAGATGCAAGGTAGCGGGCGACTAGGAATGCCAGGGTCGCGCCCAGTGTCGCGCCAGTCAGGCTGTAGAACGCACCCCAGACCGGGCCGAAGAGGGCACCGCCCGCGAGAGTCAGCACGGATCCCGGCATGAACAACACCGGTGCCAACATGTATATGCCGATGAAAGCCAGTGGCGCGGCCGCACCGGCACCGTCGATCCAGGCCTGCACAGCACTGGCTTCGAAGTGTTCGTGGTAGACTGCTGCGACTATCACACCGGCAATCACCAGCAGCAGAAGCGAAACGCGCCCAAACGTACCTGGCCTCATCGACCGTCCATCATTTGGGGGGGCACGGCGTCGCCGGAACTCTTGCCGACGAACGGCAACGTCACCATGCCCCATAGGGTGGCACAGCTTTTCAGGTCGCGGAACGAGTCGAGGCCGATGGTCATTGCCTCATGGCCGGCTCGTGGTTGACTGCGGTAGGTACCGAGTAACCTGTCCCACCAGGGTAGGTTGAAGCCAAAGTTGCTGTTGGACTCGTCGTGTTCGACCGAATGGTGTACGCGGTGCATGTCCGGCGTGACGACCAACCATCGTAGCACGGCGTCCGTGGCTGGCCGGATGCGTGCGTTGCTGTGATTGAACATCGCTGTGGCGTTGAGCAGCACCTCGAAGATCACGACCGATACGGGCGGCGACCCGAGCACCGCGATGACGGCGAACTTGATGAGCATAGACAGTATGATCTCGATGGGATGAAACCGGGCGCCCGTGGTGACGTCGAAATCCAGATCGGCGTGATGCACTCCGTGCAGTCGCCACAGCGCCGGCACCGCATGGAACATGACATGCTGCATGTAGATGGTGAGGTCCATGGCGACGACCGCAATGAGGACCGCGAGTGCATAGGTTATGTCGAAGTGGTTTAACAGGCCCCATCCCCTGCTTTGCGCGAACACGGCCATGCCCACTGCGGCGGCGGGAAACAAGACGCGCAGCAGCGCGGTGTACAGAAATACGATGCCGAGGTTGTTTGCCCAGCGGAGCACCTTGGACACAGTCAGTATCCGCCGGGGGGCGAGCCACTCCCATAGTGCCATGAACGCAAAAGTCCCCAGAAAGAAGCCAAGGCGTAGCAGCGCCTCGTGTGTCAAAACAAACCGACTGAATTCCATGATGCCCTCCGATGATACTCCGAGCGGTCGATCGTTAGCTCCTATGACCAGCCACTGCCCACGCCCGGGTCTGGAGTTCGATAGAACCATTGCTCTGGATCGGCAACCGACGCTTTAGCTCGTCGACAAGCGCATCACACTCCTGCGCAGAGAACTTCGAGACGAGATTCGGCGCCGGACCTGTGCCTCCAAGGAAGGGACGCCAGTAGTCCTCGAAGCTAGTAAACGTTGTCGGGATGCTTATGGAGTCTCCTCGTACCCCGTCGGTGCCGGCTGCTTCGAACAGTGATTTCAGAGAGTCTGGATTACATATGGAGAAGCGTCGTCCTTCATCGGCGTCGGCAGCCCCCGGGTCAATCGAAGACGCCGCGCCCCAGAAGTGCCTGAGGAATTCCATGCCGTCGGAGTAGTCCCATACGAACGCCCCAACACAACCACCGGGGCTAAGGACCTCCAGCTGCTCCTCCATCGCCCGGCTTGGGTCGGGGAAGAAATTGAGAGCCAAGCCGGAAACCACTGCGTCATAACCTCCCTCGCGCAAAGGCAGGCTACCCACCCCAGCAACCTCAAACTTCACACGGGAGTCTGTCAGCCCTTGGCGAGCACACTCGATGAACGGAGCTGAAGGATCACAGGCGACCACAGAGGTTGGCTGGGCCGTTGAGCAGATCGCCGTAGCGAGCGCCCCGGTCCCAGTTCCCACGTCAAGCCAATGTCCACTGGATGGTAGACCAAGCCACCGCACGAACTCTCCAGCGAGAGGCCGGCTCCAGCGACCCATGAATTCTTCGTAGATAGCTCCTACATTCCAGCTATTCCCAACATCGGATGTCATGTAGTCCTAAGGAATGAGTTGTCAGATACCATTTCACAATTCACGCTATCGCAGCTTGGAGGCGATATAGGGCGCATCATGATGAAATCCGTTTCCGTTACCGGAATTAAGGAACCTGAGCCAATGAAAGCCCAGCCAGAAGAAACCGGGCACAGAAGTGTCACATGCTTCGGGTCGACCATCCGGTCCCAATTCCTGACGGACTTCGTCAATGTGCAACCAACTCAGATCAGCATTCCACCCTGTGGCCCAGAGTACTGCCCCAATATCGTTTTCCCTGAGGATCAGCTTTGTCGGGGCCGTGTACTCTAAAAGGGGTTGATGTGGCTCCCACTCGGGTTCGGGGGTGTGCGGCGGGTAGTCGTTTTCTTTACCATGCTCGGCAATCCAGCCTTCGAGAGCATTGAATAGAAAGTCGTATCCTCCCTGAGCAAATGCGATGTTTTCTTGGAGGTTGTCTTTGAATATGGCGGTAGCGCCGTCCTTAGAGATACTTTCAAGCCCGCCCAGGAATTCCGCTCCCATTCTGGCGAGAGAGTAATGAGAAATGGGGTGGTTGTTTCCTGCTATTGGAATTCTGTCGTACTTCATGTTCGGATCGGGGAGCGCTTCCTTGGGCATGGTGAGCATTCCGGTACGGTCCAACCAGAAGAATATGTCCTCTCCTCGATAGCTGCGTAATGACCCCTTCACTCTTGAGGTCGCAATGAACACCTTACGGCCCGCTTGCAGCAGTTCTTCACCCAACTGCATTCCTGTCTGACCACCGCCTACAACCAGAATGGCTCCATCCCTAATCGCCGAAGGATTTGTATAGGTGCCAACACGTAGCTGTTGAATATCTGCTCCGAGATTGCTTGCGCACTCAGGTATGTTAGGGAGCTGATAATTCCCCGGAGCTGCAACCACATTCTTCGCCTTGTACTCTTGGGGGCCTCGATCGTCGCTTTTGACCTTCACAATCAGGTGTCCATCCTCATCCTGCCTGACCGATACAACCTCGGCTTGTTCGCGAATCGAAAATTTTCTCTCCTTGATGCAGTCGTCCCACAACTGGATGTTTTTCTCGAGAGGGATACTCATTAGTTCATCAGGGAGACCATCCTTCTGTCCCATGATCCGAGAGTGTGCCAAGGGAGTGTTCATCATGAAAGAGTCCCAGCGCACGGAACGCCACTGTTCCAGCGCCCGCCGTTTCTCCAACACAACATGATCACGCCCCTCTTCCTGCAAGGCATGGCTCATGCAAAGCCCGGCCTGACCACCTCCGATCACAACAGTATCTATCTTGCACGTCTTCGTTTCTTCTCTCGCCATGATCATCACTTCTCCATCGGTAAGCGTTGTCGATCGTAGCGCCTGGATTCATCTGCCGGCGCTTCGGTCCCTAGGCCATCTGCACCATCATCGCCTCGAGCGCAGCCTGGTCCGGCCCCATGAACGGCTGAGCGCCACGCGCGCCCGCCAACGTGGCCAGCATCGCGTCGGTCATGCCGTGCGCTGGCGGCAAATGCGCGCTCAGCACCCATGAGGCACCCAGCCTGCGCACGTCCTCCAACGTCGTGGCAAAGGCCGACGCTTCGACCGAGTTCAGCCACGGCGCGTCCACCGTAGCCCACAGCG
>JBDGYW010000499.1:0-5226 GCA_039588935.1 Gemmatimonadota bacterium
GGAGCTTCAGGCATCAGACTCGGGTCGGCCCTGACTTCAGTTTTCGCGATGAACTGGATGTCGATCTCAGGCTTCGGGCTTAGATCGGCAACCCGCTCCTTGCTCGTGACGAGTAACCCGGCCATTCCGTCGGATGCGTGCGTTTGCGTTCCGCCTGTAACGCAGGTGTCCAGCTCCATCATCGCTCTAATCCCGCCGAGGGTCAGCTTGCGGACACCGTAGTCATCGTCCACTCTGCCCAGCGGGCGGCCCGCAACGTTCAGAATGTCGAGCGGAACCAACACACGATCCAAGAATCCCGACTCCTTCGCTTCGAAGTACTGCTCGTACCGGTAGTACGCCAAGTCGTCCGTCTCTCTCTTGGAGCACTTGTACTTCCGAGCGGTTTTGCCAGCAGCGGCGATCATCGCGTTCCCGGTCGCAGGATCGAACCCGAAGTTGTCCCAGACGTCGGCGATCGCTTGCGTGCGCTCGTGGGCCCGCCGTTCGGGGAACACTCCGACCGGCGAATCACTGGCCCTATCGAACGTCAGTACGCAGACCACGTCAGAAGCGCCGCTCTGTACCTGAGCGCCACCGAGCAAAGCCGCCTGCAAACCTGTCGCGCATGCCTGCTCGACGTGATACCCGGGTATCCGGTGTCCCATGCAACTGGCAACCAACGGCGCAGTCCAGAACTTCCAGTGCCACGGGATGGTTGACCCGATGACCATGTACTCGAGTTGACTCTTCTGGACCTTCCGGAGTCCGAGGATTCTGTTCATCGACTCGCCAGCGAACTGTCCGATATTGACTTCCGCCAGCGCCGACGTCTGCCAGGCTGGAAAATAGCTGCTCCCCCAGGTGCCATATGGGATTCTGGCCCTGGGAAGCATCGAGTTCTGCTCTGTCACGGATTCCTCCTTCAGCCGGGGCAGCGATGGCACCAAAGACCGGTCGCTTCCGGGAAATGGAAAGTGATTTGCGCTGAAAGGAGTTTCGCTAGTGGCCGAATGGTGTCAAGTGCTGCCTAGCAATATCCTGGTTTCACCTGGGGGAATTCACCCCAAAGGCCCACCTGATGGCTTCTGGTTTGGTCCCGGAACGGCCCACAGCGCCAGCGTAGCGTCCCGGCGAAACCGTCGTTTTGCGTCATTCGCGGTGAACGCCAAAACCGCATCTTGTGACTACACTGCACACGCTCTATACTCAGTTCGGTGAACTGTGATATTTATCACTCTATCCCGTTCCCGCACATATGCACATCAACGGAGCCGTCGGCGCAATCCTGTCCGAGAAGACGCTCCGAAAGCAGACCGACCGAAGGAGAGGAAGCATGTCAAGCTTGAAACAGACGTTGTTGAAGAAGATCGAGGAGCACCGTCCTCGGACCACAAAGCTGGTCAAAGAATACGGTGATACGAAGGTCGGCGAGGTTACAGTTGCGCAGGCGATCGGCGGCGCCCGAGGCGTGCGCTGCCTGGTGACCGACATCTCCTACCTGGACCCTGAAGAGGGCATTCGGTTCCGCGGGAAGACCATCCCCGAGACGTTCGAAGCCATGCCCAAGGTCCCCGGCTCCGAATACCCCTATGTGGAAGCATTCTGGTATTTCCTCATGACGGGTGAAGTACCGACGATGGACGAAACTCTGGAAGTCGTCGCGGATTTCAAAGCTCGCAGAGCACTGCCCGACTACGTGAAGGATATCGTAAGGGCCATGCCGCGCGATACGCATCCGATGACGATGTTCTCGACAGGCATCCTCTCGATGCAGCGTGAGTCCGATTTCGTCAAGAAGTACAACGAAGGCATGAGCAAGATGGAGTACTGGGATCCGATGTATGAGGATTGCACCACGCTCATGGCCAGGCTCCCGGAACTCGCCTCATTCATCTATCGCCTGAAGTACAGGAACGATGAGCAGATCGCGGCCGATCCAAACCTCGACATGGGCGGCAACTTCGCGCACATGATGGGCATCGACAAGCCGTACGATGACGTTGCGCGCATGTACTTCATTCTCCACTCGGACCATGAATCGGGCAACGTATCAGCCCACACGACCCACCTCGTAGCCTCGGCCCTATCCGATGCCTTCTACGCTCTGTCGGCGGGTATCAATGGCCTGGCCGGGCCGCTCCACGGCCTCGCGAACCAGGAGGTGTTGGGCTGGACGCAGAAGTTCGAGGAGAAGTTGGGTGGCGAGGAGCCCACTGAGGAGAATGTGAAGCAGGCTCTCTGGGACACTCTCAACAGCGGCCAGGTGATTCCTGGATTCGGGCACGCTGTGCTCCGCAAGACCGACCCGCGTTACACCTCACAGCGCGAGTTCTGCCTGAAGAACCTGCCGGACTACCCGCTGTTCAAGTTGATCAGCATGATCTACAAGGTTGCGCCGCCTGTGCTCATGGAGCAGGGGAAAGCCAAGAACCCGTGGCCGAACGTCGACGCACAGTCTGGCGTCATCCAGTGGTACTACGGACTCACGGAATGGGATTTCTACACGGTGCTGTTCGGTGTCGGCCGTGCGCTCGGCGTGCTGTGCAACATCACCTGGGACCGTGCACTCGGCTACGCCATTGAGCGGCCCAAGTCAGTCACTACCGCGATGCTGGAGAAGACCGCCGGGATCGAGTAGGTGACACCAGCCTTTTGAGCTTCATCGAAGGACGGGAGGCACCAACTGGTGCCTCCCTCTTCTTGTTCACGACAGAGCCCGCTGCAAAGTCATCAACTGCCCCAGGTGATAGGCATTATGGTCCGCCACGAGCAGTGCCTCACGCAACACCGTCTGACCGTCGCCGTGCGGAATCGGCTCAAACAGATCAGTCGAGGGATCGGCTACAAACTCGACCATTGATCGAAGGTCCCGACAAATGGCTTCGATACACCTGCCCCAAGCCTCTTCGTCTGGTGGCGCATCGGTATCCGGCCAGTATCCGTCCGGGAACTCGGGAGACTTGTGTTGTGGGTCCCTGGAGAACTCCAGAATATCCCACTGAGCGATTCGAATGTGCTCCAACAGTCGCCATGGAGTATTCCGGGAGCCAGGTACTGTGGCGCCAGCTATCGAACTCGGGTACTCTCGCAGCGCCTTCTCGATCTCCATGTGAGCAAACCCACCCTTCAGCAGATGCGTCAAATTCTCGTGCAGCACCTTCTTTTTCATGGAACACGCCTCCATTTGGGAATCGACGCGCAACCACCGGAACCTAGCCCTGCGTCAAGAAATTCTGATCCTAAACGCCCACGGTACCAGAACGAGGCCCGATCTCAGAGTTGCGTTCGCAAGACTGACCGAGTACCATTCATTATACCACTATAGTGGCTACCACTATAGTGATGCACAAGCCTCAGACTGCGGAGTCCGTCCCGATGCCCGAGAGCGCACGCGATATCGCCGACCATGTACCCTTGACCGACCTGTCGTTTCACATCCTCCTCGCTCTCGGCAACGGTGCCGCACACGGCTATGCCATCGGCAAAGAGGTGGAGCGGCGATCCGGGGGCAGGCTGAACCCGACCACCGGAAGTCTCTACCAAGCTCTGCGGCGGCTCCACGACGATACGCTGATCACCGAAGCCCAGCAACCCAAGAATGCAACCGTGACCGACAGCCGGAGGCAGTATTTCCGCCTCACTCCATTCGGGAAGCGAGTGTTCGCATTCGAGGCTCAGCGATTGGAAGGCCTTATCTCTGCTGCACGCGATAAGAAACTCGTGCCCAAACGTTCGTAGCGGGAGGGCGAGACGATGAACGAGCCACACGATACCACACTCGTGTCCGGTACCTGGGTGCGTCTGTACCGGGGTTGGATCCGTTGGTATCCGTCGGATTTCCGTAAAGCATACGGCGCCGGCATGGAACAGATGTTTGACGAGCGCTTGACCGACGTGCGTCGTACCCGGAATCCGGTGAAGTTGACGACATTCGTGATCCGTGAGACGGTGGGGGTTGCGGCAGCCGTCGTCCTCCAACGCATCGCCGGACTACGTACGAGAAGGAGCCGACGCTATCCGCGTCAGCATCCACCGACGACGCAGAGTCCCTCACCTGGCGGGCGCCGACAGACCACCGTGACTTCAATGGGGCAGGACGCACGGCACGCGTTCCGTTCGCTATTCAAAAATCCTGCATACACAATAGTGGCAGCACTCACGCTCGCGCTGGGCATCGGAGCAAACTCGGCGATCTTCAGCGTCGTGAATGGAGTGTTGCTCAAGCCTCTGCGGTACCGAAGCCCAGAACAGCTGATTCGCATGTGGGAAGCAGACCCCCAAGGGAGGGGCATAGGCTTCTCTCCACCGAACTTCGCCAGCTACAGCAGTGATGTAACACTTTTGGACGGGATGGTTGCATACGGGCCCACGGCGCTGACACTGACGGGTGGCAGCGACCCAGAGAGTATCTCCGCCATGCAGGTGTCGGCCGGCTTTTTCGGTTTCCTGGGCATCCCCTTGGCTTTTGGACGGGAGTTCCTGCCGGATGAAGATGGATTTGTGGCCGCCCCTGGAGCCGAGCAGGTTGTCGTTCTGGACTACGGGCTGTGGCAGCGTCGTTTCGGCGGGGAGAGCAGCATCCTCGGAAGCACCATCGTGCTGGACGGCATCTCTCGGACCGTTGTCGGCGTTGCACCGCAGGAGATGCCGTTCGGCTCGGGCAGGTACGACGTCTGGATACCCTGGCCGTTTGACGAGCGTGACCTGACTCTCAGGGGCAGGCACTGGCTGAGAGTGTTGGGACGTCTGCAGGCAGGTGCGACTCTGGATGAGGCAATGATCGAGCTGGACGCGATTGCGGAACGTCTCGGCCAGGCGTACCCGGAGACGAACGCCGGTTGGAGCACCTTTGCCAACCCCTTGATGGACGAAGTCGTAGGTGATGCAAGAACTCCACTGTGGATCTTGCTTGGCGCTGTTGGGTTCGTTCTCCTCATCGCCTGTGCCAACGTGGCCAACCTCTCCCTCGCGCGCGCTGAAGCACGTGGACGGGAGATGGCTGTTCGATCCGCGCTCGGGGCCGGAAAGGTTCGGTTGCTCTGCCTGTCGCTCTTCGAGAGTGTGATCCTTGCGCTGTTGGGCGGCGCTGCAGGATTGGGCCTCGCACACGTGAGCGTGAGTCTCCTGCTGGACGGCGTCGGGAGTAGCGTACCACGTGCCAGTGAGGTCCGCATGGATGCCAGCGTACTAGCCTTCACCGCGCTGGTGGCGTTCGCCTCTGGCACATTTGTGGGCTTGATCGCG
>JBDGYW010000500.1:0-5221 GCA_039588935.1 Gemmatimonadota bacterium
CATGATGGGCGCGGCGCTCGGAGTCGTCCTGGCGTGGCTGAGCACGGATGTACTTCTGGCTATAGCCCCAGCGTTGCCGCGCCGAGAGGAGATAGGCATAAGCGATCACGTCCTTCTCTTCGCCGCTGCGGCTGGGGTAGGTGTCGGTCTACTCTTTGGAGTTGTGCCTGCGCTGTCACAAACGAAGGCGTCCGTGGGCTCGACGCTTCGGGTCCGCAGCCGTAGCGGGAGCGCCCGATTGCTGCAAACAGCGGTGGTGTCCGCGCAGATCGGACTAGCGGTCCTGCTGCTCGTGGCCGGCGGTCTGTTCGTTCGGAGTTTCGTTCGGATCATGTCTGTGGACCCGGGTTTTGATCCGGATGGGCTCGTGACCCAGCGAGTGACATTGTTCCAGCGTGTCTCCCGGCAGCAACGAGAGTTACTTGTCGGGGAGATCCTGCGCGTGACGAGAGATGTCCCTGGAGTACGGGCCGTGAGCGTTACGACCGATCTTCCGTTTCCTGGCCGCGGCGCCAACCTCCGGCTCAGCTTCCAGAGAAACGGTGAACAAGTCGGTTCAGATGTATTGTTCAGAGCCACTGATCCAACCTATGTCGAGACGATGGGTATCCCTCTGCTACGCGGCCGGCTCCTCTCCGATGCCGATGACGGGGACGCTCCCGGTGCCATGCTGGTGAGTGAGTCCCTTGCAGAGCGGAACTGGCCGAATACATCACCGCTTGGTGTACAGGTCAGCCTCTCGGGCGTGGACTATACCATCGTTGGCGTCGTCGGGGACGTTCGGCAAGAGGCCCTGGGACTCGAAGTGCAGCCGGCGTTTTATGTGCCAGTCGCTCAGGCCATGGCAAGGACGAGCGATCTCGATCTGACAATGGTGGTAAACATGTCTTCCGACCCCGTTGTCACACTTGCGGCCATGCGCGACGCTATCTGGTCGGTCAATCCGGACGTCGTCTTGCACGAACTGAATACGATGGCTGGCCTCATCCGCGCCTCCGAGGCAGACGACCGCTTCCGCGCACTCCTCATGTGGATGTTTGCCACCATTGCTGGACTACTCGTGGCGGTGGGGATTTTCGGCACAACCGCGAGGGCCGTGTCGGCACGCGCAAGGGAGCTGGGGATTCGTTCGGCACTTGGCGCAGACGGTAGGGGACTTATCCGGCTCGTGCTCAAGGATGGTTTGCTAAGCGCGACGCTCGGTCTCGTGCTCGGTCTCGTGGTCGCATTGTGGGCCTCCGAGCTTGCCGGGCATCTGCTCTACGAGGTCGACGCCCGGGACCCGTGGACCTTCTTGGGTGCCGCGGTCCTCTCAATCACGGTCTGCATCGTCGCAGCGTACCTGCCCGCAAGGCGCGTCACAAAGATCGAGCCGATGGAGGTACTAGCAGAGGAGTGAGAGCAGTACCTCCTTTGGATTTTCGTTTGTTGATACCGCAATACGATTGCCTCAAGCACACTGTGTGTGGTACTGGCGACGAACGCGATGCAACTAACAAACCTCTGGAAAACACGGAGCGATTCAGCACACACTTGCACATCCAGCCCATATGAACTACAATGTAGTCAACATATTGCCTACAATGTTACCACTATGAAAAGCTCTTTTCTCGGCGAATTCGAACAGATGGTGCTGCTAGCGATCCTGCAGCAGGTCGACAACGCATACGGAGTCACCATCCGAAGTGAGATCGAGGCGCGCACCGGGAGGTCGGTCGCTCGCGGCGCAATGTACACGACGCTGGACCGCCTCGTGACCAAAGGATATCTGACTTCGCGTGTGGGCGAACCGACTTCGGAACGTGGCGGTCGCGCCAAACGCTACTTCGACGTGACCCCTGCGGGATACGAGGCGCTTCGCGTGTCTCGCGAGGCGCTGCTCTCCTTGTGGCAAGGCCTCGAATCGGCGATCGAGAAGCCAAGATGAGACACGAACCGAAGCCGACTGCTGCGCTACAGCCGGCAAGATGGCTGCTGCGCCTGATTTTACCGCGTGGAATCGTGCGCGAAAGCATTCTGGGTGACCTGTCCGAGGACTATTCCGCTTACCTCAGTAGCCACCCTGTCCACTCGGCGACCCTGTGGTACTGGCGCCAGGCGATAGCGCTCGCCAGTCGCTATGCCGCGCAGCGCCTCGCTCAGTGGCTGCCCTCGCGGAAGATCCAAACACCGAGGGCGATCGAGATGGATCCATGCGGTAGGCGTGGGGGGCTGAGCGGCCTCGTAGCCGCAATCGTTCAGGACCTTGGCTTTGCGGTACGGCTGATGATTCGAAGTCCCGTCTACTCGGGAATAGCGGTCCTGACACTCGCCTTGGGAATCGGCGCCAACAGCGCGCTGTTCAGCGTGATCAACACAGTGCTGATACAGCCACTTCCATTCGAGGACCCCGACCGGCTCGTCTGGATGCGGGAACGCGACCTGGAAAACGACGAGTGGGCCGTAGCTTATCCCAACTTTGCCGATTGGCGGCGAGAGAACAACGTTTTTGAGGACGTGGCCGCTCACAGAGTCAGCAACTTTTTCCTCACCGGTACGGACCAGCCCGAACGAGTCGCAGCCGCATTGGTGTCGGCTCAACTTTTCCCAATACTCGGTGTCGAGGCAGACAAAGGGCGTTTCTTTCTCGAGGATGAGGATGGTTTGGATGCGCCTCAGGTCGCCGTGCTCGGTTTCGAATTCTGGCAACGTCGGTTCGGCGGCGATCCGAATATCGTTGGCCAGACGATCTCACTCGACGATCAGAATCACACGGTGGTCGGGATCGTCCCCCAGGGATTCCTTTTCCCTCTCAACCGTCCAGATGTCCAACTGTATATGCCGCTCGGAACCTACGCGGCCACGCGCGGCTGGACCAACAGGCGCGGCACTCGTCCGGGGCTGGCGGTTACCGCACGCATGAAACACGGTGTGTCTCTCGAGCACGCGAGAGCCGACATGGACATGGTCGCCGCCGGATTGGAACAGCAATACCCGGAGCAGAACGCCGGCAAGGCTGCCGCTGTGGTACCGCTGCGTGAGCGTGTGGTCGGTGACATGCAGACCGCGTTCCTCATATTGCTTGCAGCAGTGGCGTTGGTGCTACTCATCGCGTGTGCCAACGTTGCCAGCCTGCTGCTCGCGCGAGCTTCGGCACGTGCGCGCGAGATCGCGGTTCGGAAATCACTTGGTGCCGGTCCGGGCCGTCTGATCAGGCAGCTCCTGACGGAGAGCATTTTGCTGGCACTTGTGGGCGGTGGCGCAGGGGTGCTGCTTGCGGTCTGGGGTGTCAGGCTGCTCCCTCGCGTGTTGCCTTCAAACCTGCCGATCATGTACCAGCATATCGGCGTCGATGGACTGGTGTTGGGCATTTCGTTGCTGCTCTCGGTAGCGACCGGATTGGTGTTCGGCGTGTATCCGGCGTTTCACGCGTCGAGACAAGATCTTTCCGGCGTACTCAAGCAAGAAGGTGGTACGGCGTCCGCAGGCGGGAGGCGGATTGCTTTCAGGAATGCGCTTGCGGTTTCCGAGATCGCATTGGCGGCCGTGTTGTTGATCAGCGCTGGCTTGGTAATGCGCAGCTTCGTAAGACTGACAACGGCCGACCCGGGTTTCAATTCCGACAACGTACTGGCGTGTCAGCTCGCCTTGCCTGCCGAAAGTCACGGGACTGACCAGGAACTGACGACCTTCTACGGAGCCATGGAAGAGGGCGTGGGCAGAATCCCCGGAGTCGAATCCGTCGGTTTGTCCGCTCCACTACTCGGTGGCTGGCAGAACGCGTATGTGGTCGAGGACCGCCTTGCACCCGGTCCGGGCGACCGTCACATGACCGATCTCGTCCGCGTCTCACCCCGCTACTTCCGAACGATGGAGGTACCGCTGCTGCAAGGCCGCTACTTCACCGAAGGCGACCGCCACGATACCAGGCCGGTGGCAATCGTGGACCAGGTCTTCGCGGAGAAGCACTGGCCAAATGAGGATCCTGTTGGGAAGCGGGTGAAGATAGCGACCGACCCGGCGGCGTCGGAGCCGTGGCTCGAGATTGTCGGAGTGGTCGGGCACGTGAAGTTCTATGGCGTGGATCGTTCCTCACGAGAGGAGCTGTACGTACCGCTGGCGCAGGAGACTTACTCGGTGATCTCGTTTGTGGTGCGAACCGCTCGCAACCACGAGGTTGCGGCCGCCACCATTCAGACTGTCGTCAGCAGTCTCGTTCACGATCGGCCCATCTACGATTTCCGCACGATGAGGCAGTACCTCGGCCGGCGGTCGAGCAACCGCCGGATCTCGCTAGTGCTGCTCACCGTATTTGCTACTATCGCGCTGCTGATGGCCACTGCCGGAGTGTACGGGGTTGTCGCGCATTCTGTCGCTTTACGGAGTCACGAGTACGGAATCCGGATGGCGATGGGCGCAAGCGCAGGCGGAATCCACCGTATGGTGATCCTCGGCTCGGCGCGCCTCGCGGCAGCAGGGGTGGGGATTGGTCTGCTTGCGGCGTATTTCGCTACGTCGTTTCTAGCCGGGTTGCTCTTTGGGGTGACTACACGTGACCCCTTGACCTTCGTTGGGGTTGGGTCGTTTCTGGCCGTCCTCACAGTCATGGCAAGCGTGGTTCCGGCATTCCGGGCGACGCGGGGGGCTCCCGTGGCGGTACTTCAGATGAGCTGATACCGCTCAGGCAAGTGCTGACAGCTGTCAGCCGAGTTGGGCCAGTTTCTCGGTGATCAACCTGATGTGGCTGATTTCTTCCTTGATGATGCTGTTCACCTTGCCGCCGGAGAGATCCGCCGGCAAAACCATGTCGAGGGACGTATAGAAGACCACCGACTCTTTTTCACGGGCCAGCGCGAATTCCAGGATTTCTTTGATAGAACTGTGGTTCTCGGCAAACTTGGCGTAGTCTTGGTCGACGTTGAACACATTCCTGTTTGCTACGGATTGTAGATAGAGTTCCACTTCGCCATAGGGATCCCAGGTGAGATCCTTCTCACCGGCGTTCAGCAGCTGAGCACGCAGGTCGCTGAAAATCTTGATATGTCCCTTTTCCCAGTCGGCCAGGTCAGCCAGGAGCTTCTTGGCGTCCTGATCCGTCGCGAGTTCCGCCGCGCGGCGGTAGAACTTCTCGCCATTCTTCTCTATGTCGACTGCTATGGTGAAGATCTCGTCCAGGTTGAATTCTTGCGGCATCTTCTCTGTACCTTCCCGGTAGTATTAAAGCGATTCACGATCTGTTCGA
>JBDGYW010000501.1:0-5211 GCA_039588935.1 Gemmatimonadota bacterium
GATGACCGAGCGACCGATGGATGGTCGCACCCGCAGTCAACTCGACGTCATGCCCTTCCAATCCAAGGTCTGGTCCAACCGTCGCAAAATACGCGTCGTCGTCAAACCTGACCCTCTCGAGGAAGAATCCCACTCGCCCACTGCTACTGTAACGGTCAAAGGAGAGGAACTCGCTGTTTGAGCCCGGCCCAATCCACGCACCCAACATCTGACCGCGATGCGTATATCCCTGCCGGACGCGGTAGTGAACGTAGTAGGTCGGTGACCTGCGCACCTCGCGCGGAAGCAAGCGCCCCAGGTGCGTCAACTCGCCGCGGATCACGATCGTGCCGTCGCCGCTCGCGAGCGTCTTTCCCCATCCAAGCGTGTACCCGCTGCTGTGGTCTGGCTCGATGATGAAATCGCGCAGATCACCGCTGAAATCATTCCGCGCCCACTCGGCGTACGCCTCAAAGCCGACTTGTGGAAAGACCCACCGTGCATGCACCGAGATGAGTTGATCCGATGAATCGTTCATGGTCCGGCCAGCGCTTGGGTCCCACCCCCAATCGAAGAACGCGCCGAGCGGAGCAAGCAGATCCCTAGCGCCACTTTCGCTCCAGTTCTTCTGGTAAACTCGTTGGCCGCCGACCCAGAGTCCGGGAATCCACCTGGGCTGATAGTTGAGCGCCAACCCTGCGAGCAGACGGTAGTCGTCCAATCCTGTATCGAAGTACGGTGATTCGCCAAGCCGACCGTACAGCAACCGGGCTTCGAGTTGCCCAATGCCGATCCACACCGGGCGTTCAGTCCCAACATCCAGATGGGGGAACCCAGGCGCCGCGCTGCTCATAATGATGCCGTTTCGAAACGCGGGGCCTAACCAGAGGTTTTCCGTTCCCACGCCGGCCGTGAAGGCGCCGAGATCAACCCGGATGCCGGTCTGACCCCAATCGAACCGTGTAAACGCGGCGTCGCCGAAGCGCTGAGGGTAATCGATGCCGTGAACGTGGTGAGGATAGAGCAACGGCGAGTCGGCGTCGGCAGGTACGGGTGCCAGCGTGAAGTCAGAATTGTGAGCATGGTACACAGTCGGATGAAGCGTGACCGTCACCGGGCCCCAACCCAGACCAGCGCCGCCGCTTGCAGCAATGGTGGTGCCTCTACCGGCCCAGATCGCGCCGTCATTTCTGCCGCGAGGGTATCCTGAGTTGTAAATGAAATTGAGTTCCAGCCCGATACCGTCCACTTTCGGTGCAGTATTCCGTGCCGTCTCGGATGTAAAACCGTAGTCCTTGCTCCACAGGTGGGCGGAGTCCACCTTGGTAGCGAGAATCACGTTTGCGGAGGCTGAACGGATCGCAAACGACGTTCCGGGTGCGCGGCCATCGATCTGTAACAGCCGTATGTAGTCTTCCAGTTCACTTGCAGGTGTTATTATCCACTTCTGCGCCAAGCCAACCTGGGGCATAGCGATCAGTAACCCTCCCAACACAAGCCATTCCCGCATCATGTTCGCGCCTCCGAGGTGTCGCAGTGTCCACAAGTTAGCCGATAGAGTTGACCATTGTCCACGCACGCGTCGTCAGATCTCGACGCTTACTTGAGAAGCCGCATTTAAAACGAAATGATGAAGGGGTTAGCTTCATGGGGCTCAGAGCTGTGGACGATGATGGTGAATAGTGCGACCGACCTCGCTGACATTTGTGCGGCGCATGAGGCGGTATTCCCGCCGGGGTGCCTGAAACCGCATGCCTCCGCAGAACGACTGCGCTTCGCAGAGACCGAGCTCAAGGCTCAGGGAGTCGATCCGACCAAAACAGTGTGTTGGTTCGTTGGCATGTTCGGACAGACGTACGACCTGGCGACCGTCATCGATGCTGCTCGGGAGCAAGATGCACTAGGGACAAAAGAGCTTCAGTTCGTGCTGTGTGGCGACGGCGAACTCAGAGAGGAATGGATTTCACGATCCGAGGAGCGGTTCGCTGCAGATATAGTGTACCAGGAGATGCACGACTACATACTCCGGATCGCACGCCAGTGAATCCAGGTCCGGTTGTGGTGAGCACTACCGCGTCAACGCCACGATCAACACTGTACTGATTGTACCTAGAACGGACGTTAGGGCGGACAAGAATGCAATGTAGTTGAAGCCTCTGTCAGTGGGATCCCTAGCCGGCACGAACACCGCCGCCCCCGGTTCCGGTCGCCCTCTCTTTTCCACTAATCCGTTGGGCTGTTGCACGAAGCGCCCGCCCTTGTCGGCCAGTCGATGGAAGCCCCCTGCTGCGTCAATGTAGTACTCCATGTTCGCGTTTGGCCGGAAGGGCACGCTGGCCGGGGAGTTTACCGCACCCTCCACCAGCACCGTGGGCAGATAGCGAGGAATGTGGATAGAGTCACCTGAGGTGAGGGCGAGGTTGTCTCTAAACCCCGGGTCCCTGAGCACTCGTGGCAGATCGACTCCTATGCGTCCCGCAAACCCCTCGGATCGGAAGAACCGAATTCCGTTTGAATATGCCTGGGGAGTAAGGCCTCCTGCTCGGTTTATGAGATTCAGGAGTCTTTCATCTCTTGCGACGAGCGAATACCGACCGGGGAATCTGACCTCACCGGTGATAACGACGTTGCGCTGGATCTCCATTCCGGGTTGGCGGCGGACGAAGACATTGTCGAATGGCTGAAGCCGCACGGCCATCGTTGTGCGGGGGCCAACAGGGCGCGTCACGTACCCCGTCGGGTCGAATACATATGACGAATCAAGCGGCACCCTCATGACAAGAGCCAACGAGTCACCGTCCGCTTCAGCGGCCGTCTCCCTGAGCCGCGACACTTCCGCTTCCACCAGATAGGCATCATCCGTGAGCCCGCCTGCAAGGAGAACGGCATCTCGAAGAGTCATCGAGTCAGCGAACTGAAAGACGCCTGGCATCTGAACGGCCCCGAAAACGGCTACATAACGGGTAGGTCGGAACTCAGTTCGCGCGAATACAGTCACCTCGTCAGATTCATGCAGTATGGGGTTGTCAGCCTGGGGAGGGTTGTTTGCTTCGGTTAGCGCGGCGCCGAGCATCTGTCTCGAGGAATCCGAGTTGAGGCGTAGAATCTGAGCACGTCCCCCGAATGTCTGTGGCCTCAATCCTCCGGCCATGTTGATCAGATCCCAGAGGCGCATGCCATATTCGAGTTCGTACGTGCCGGGCTGCCACACACTGCCCTGAATCGTCACAGCGTTGGTGCGGGGGCCGCTGATCGGAAACACCGTCACGCTGTCCTCAGGAACAAGCTGCAGCTCAGTACCAGCCGAATCGAGTATGGATGCGAGATCAAAAGACAAGACTGTCCTGGACCTTCCAGGTTGGGTGCGTTCCTCACGTGGGATAATGCGGTCAATCGTCGCGGTATTGGCTGCAGCTAGAGGCGTCAGCCCCCCGGCTAAACGCACGAGATCGCTCAGTGTCTCGTCCACCTTGAGTTCGTAAATGGCAGGTCGTGTCACCTCCCCCGCTATCTTTACCCTGCGGCCTCGCACCGGAACGAACACGACGTCGCCGGAGGCCAACGTCAGCTCATTGGGCACGCTTCCGCCAAGCAGGTATTCATAGAGGTCTACGGTCCCCACCAACTCTGGCCCCCGCCTCACCTCGACCGTCCGGAAATTGCCAGCTTCCGTTAATCCACCAGCCTCATATAACGCTGCCAGTACCCCACCCGCCGCCGAGATTTGGTATGTGCCAGGCAGCATGACTTCACCAATGACGCGGATTGTGTTCATGCGCACGTTCGCAACTGTTACCTCGAAGTGTGTTTTTGCGTCGGCTTGTCGAGAAACACCCGAATACACTAGTGCGAGCCGTTCGTACAGTACATCTCGGAACTGTTCCAGCGTGAGGTTGTTTACATAGATCTGCCCTACGTTCCGTAGAAAAACAAAGCCAGATCGGGTCACTTCCAACTGCTCGGCTGCTTCAACGGCACCGGTAAGAATCAGGGCCATGATGTCACCCGGCCCGAGACGGTAGGTGGCTCCAACGGGGCCCGTAATGATCGGACGGAAGCGCGTGGTCGGCTGCCGAAACACGTCGAGGCCAAAGAGAGGCAATGGCCGGCTGCGACGCGCCAACGAATCCGTCGTAGCTACCAAGTCTGCGCGAACGGAATCGGCGAACTGTCTGTGCTCAGCGGAGTCCGCTGCTAGCATTGCCGAGTCACCGGTTTGAAGATTTGACATTCCCAGCGCGGAGATCACTTGCGGTACCGAGCTGCGCGGATCCTCCCGTGTGATCCCATCCCTTTCAAAGAGCGCGTCCAGCAAGTTGGTAGGATAGCCCGCGGCCCTCAGCCTCTGTTGGATTTGGTTCAGCGTTAGTCCTGACTGCAGCAGGCGATCCCTTACGACTTCCGCAAGCTCCGGGTTTGTGAGTAGTAGCTGTGCTGCCTGTTCGGGAGTGACTCCGGGTGGGAGTTGGGGAAGAACCTGAGCGACCCCGCGGTCCACGGAAAACATGGTCAATGCGAGAATGCAGATACCGGTCAGGATGAGTTTCGTATAGCTGCTATGCACTGGCAACTCGGAGCTGAGGTTACTTTGTAATGCAAAGTACTTTAATTTCCACGACTGATGCCGTCAAGCGGCGGAAACATGGATGGTAAGTTCAGGAACGTCAAGAGTTTGGAGCAAGAGGGCGCATTGTCAGGCAGGTTCTTTCCGCTATTATTCGTCGCACTCTTCGGATTCTAAGGAGCCTGGCGCCGCAACATGATCGAGATTTCCACCCCTGTCGACCGTGCGGTTCTTGTTAGCGCTCCTGTGAGAGGTGCGTCCGATGCGCTCTGTGCCGAAGAACATCTCGACGAACTTGCCCGTCTAGCTGACACCGCCGGTGCAGAGATTGTGGGCCGGCTAGTCCAGCAGGTTCGGGCGCCGAACCCGCAATCGTATGTCGGGGCGGGGAAGCTCGAGGAACTGCAGCAATTGGTAGCCGACACCGACGCTTCGCTCGCCCTGTTTGA
Organism: Gemmatimonadota bacterium; assembly: GCA_039588935.1. Lineage (GTDB taxonomy): Bacteria > Gemmatimonadota > Gemmatimonadetes > Gemmatimonadales > GWC2-71-9 > JBDGYW01. The sequence goes on from JBDGYW010000501.1 coordinate 4,993, forward strand.
CGACGAGTTGTCTCCAGTTCAAGGTAAGAACCTCGAGAGTGCACTCGCAGTACGCATAGTTGATCGTGCCGAACTGATACTAGACATCTTCGCCACGCGAGCCAAGAGCAAAGAAGCCAAGCTACAGGTTGAACTCGCCCAACTGGAATACTTGCTCCCGCGATTGGCACGTATGTGGGTGCACCTGTCGCGTATCAGGGGTGGAATCGGCCTTCGGGG
>JBDGYW010000502.1:0-5654 GCA_039588935.1 Gemmatimonadota bacterium
GCCCCCGCCTCCACCTTTAGGCTTGAACAACGACCCGAGGATCGATCCAGTAGATCCTAGCCCGGCATCCTTGGCAATACCGCTCGCAGTCTGTCCGATGGTCCCCAAAGCACCCTGCCACGCCGCTGCGGTGTCGAGCGCCTGTCGGGCGTTCGCATCAGCCACGCTCTGCGCGATCTGATTCGTTGCGCCTACCCGAGCCAGGAAAACGTTGGCGATGTCCGTGCCGCCCAGCCCCGCCTCAGGCGTCAGCTGGTTCGCGGTCGAAAGCAGCTCCTTCTGCGTCGCGATGTTCTGAGTCTCCAGCGACTTGAGCTGAGGAAACACGCTGCTGAGAATGCCCAGGCGTTGATTGCTCATCTCATTGGCTGCCAGCCCAAGCCTCACCGCTTGGTCCTGTCGGGCTCGTTTTAGAGCAACAGCCTCGTTGCCGATCAGCTTGCGCGTAAGCTCCCCGGCGAGCCCTCTCGAGCTGGCTCCGGTGCCGACAGTGCCTGAACGTTCCAGCCCGGCTCGCACGAGCTCGGCCTGCACGTCAGGAGGAAGGGTAGCGCCCGCATCAATTTCCTCGAGCGCGGCGTCCAGAATTTTATCCCGCAAGACCTTCTGCCTTTGGTCTTCCGGCCCGGCAGCTTCCTCGAACAATTGCTCGGCCAGAAGATCTCCAGGGCCTCCGCCTGCTGCAAGTCCCTGCTCCAACAGCTTCTGTTGAGAGGCGAATCGCAACTGACTCAGCGCCGGATCGGTAGTGGCCTGCAACGCTAGTCGCTGCTGGGTGCGCGTGACGTCGGCGGAAGTGGCAGCCGCCTGCAGCACATTCGGATCAAGGTTCTTGAATACAAAATTGCGCTGGCGCTCCAAAGCCTCGACCTGCATTTTGGTCGCGTCTTTAACGGCCTTCGCCTGCATCGCTGCTGAGGCGATACTCGCTCCTGCTGAAAAGATGTCGCTCATACTGCTTTCCGATAAGTTGCCCCCCACAAACGAAACCCTTTTCGCTCGTAGAGGTTCTTCATTCTGTCAGGACTGTGCCAAACATTTGACCCCGCCCAGATCGTCTCGACTCCTCGCCGTGTTGCCTCTTCCTCGAAGGCCTTGAACAGCCTCAGGCTGGCCGAGCCTCGGTGCGCCTTGAGGACGAACCAAAACTGCTCCATTGCCATCGGCCTGCCGGTAAAGAACTCATCGATAAACAGAGCCCCCAGCAGCCCGACCGTTTCCCCCCGCACCTCCGCTGCCCAGGTGCTGGCTATTCCCGACCGCATGAGCGAAGACCACTCTTCCACCACATGAGACACGTTCAACGTCGCAGGCACTGGTCCCGCGACCTCGGTGAAGATGGATCTAACCAGCTCCGCCGTAAACTCGTCCTCCGAAAGTAGCCTAATCACAAAGGCATGTGCCTGTTTTAGGAGCAAATGTCAAACGCAAAATTACGTTTTGACGATACACCACAGGGCAATCGTGGGCGGATACGGCACCGGACTGGCCCCGTCGATCTTCACGCCGTCGGTTTCCCCGAAAGTCTCCCGACTGGTCCGCTGAGCAACCCCGGCAGCAACTGTCAAGGTCTGTTCTACATCATTCGTAGCCTGGGAGATCGTCCGGCCCCGCCAGCTCTGCTGACTGGCTCCCAGGACTTCCCACCCAGGATTCTGAGCCAAGGCGTCCGACAGGAGGACAGTCGCCACAAACTTGACGTCGCCGGGCACGCCGGTCACGGTCCGCCACGCCGCTCGCTCCCACCAGATGAGAGCGGAGATGGTCGTGTCGTAATACTGCTGCAGGTCGAAAGGACTGGTTGGACGGCTGGCGGTAGGCCCGCTCTGCACGATGTTCATGCCCGGCACCCACAACTCACCGTTCCAGAAATACCACGTTACCGGCCCGCCGCTCTTGGTCCGCAGCCACACAGGCGGCGAGCTGGACGACGGCGTGCTCTCTGAGATCTGAAACTCGTCGCTCACACTGTCCGACACATCGGCAGGCACGTAGCGTTTGATGCTCTCGCTGTAGACATACCACTTGTTCCCGTCCTTGAGCCAGGGGCCGACGTTCGACGTGGGCTCGGACTCTCCGACATAGATAAAGTTGATGCCGCTCGGCGATTTGATCTTGGTGCGCTTGATGATCTCTTCCCCCAGCTCATCCGGCGTGCCGGAAAAGGTCGCTGGAAGCGGAGCTCGCTCCAGAAATAGAGGTGTGTCTTGTAACGATGCCATAATTTTCCTTACACTAGCGTGACGCATCCCAAGGAGGAACAGCCTCCCGTGCGCCCGTAATTTCCAACCGCTGTCTGCCCATACCGTTTTTCCCCAGACCAAACTACCCGAAATCCGTATACCGGATCATTCCCGATGATGTCCAGGGTCCACTTGGATCCTGCCACCAGCCGAACGTTCGATGAAACCATCTCTACATCGACGACGTATCGAGTGCCTCCAATGTCTCTCGTCGCGATGCACTGATAATCCTCAGAGGCGACCGTGGCGCTATCCGCCATCACCCCGTTCCACTGCGGAGAGGAGTCGACTGAACCTGACACGCAGAACAACTGTTCCTTGATCGAGGCGAAGCTCTGAATAGTCAGAGACAACGGCTGCGTAATGAATCCGTGCGTCCGCACAAGATTCATCGACAACGTCCCGCCACTCGGGCATGACCCGCCCTGTATCGCCCCGTTCACTCGAAATGTCTGAGTCTCCCCGATAATGTCATCCGTCGGCGAGTATGTTCTCGGACCGCATGACCCGCACCCTGCTGTCGCGTGATCGAAAATGAGATTAGGAAACTCTGTCTCCACCTGCGTCAACAGAGGAGGCGTGCAGTCCGGCGGAGTTCCGGTCGCGCCAAAGCAGCCGAACTGACTGCTGAAAATATCAATGTCCCCGTCTTTGATCAGCCAGCAGTTGGTGACGAACGCATCCCGAATGGGGACAGGCGGCGAACGTAGTGTGCAGTCATCCCAAACATACCCACTGACATACTGCGCGGCGATCCGGCCAGACGGCGTCTCGAAGTCTGCCTCCCCTGGCGTCGCTCCTACCGCAGACGCTGAGCAGATCAGTTCTGGCGTGTCCAGCTCTTCCAGCAAGGACTCAGGCACCACAGGCGACCCGTCGCCGCACGTTCCAGGGATGTCCGGCGGAGGCGTCGGATCCGGCACCGGAGGTTCCGGTTCAGGATCGTCCGGCACGTAAGGCGGCAAAGGCGGCAGAGGCGCTTCCTCGGGCGTGCAAAATTGATTCGAGCACTCGGTCTCTCCCTCAGGAGTAATCGCCGTGATGCAGTAGCAACCCGCTTCAACCTGATACGAGTTGTCGTTAACGCACTCCGCGACCAGAACGTAGGGACTGAAAGGATTCAGCTCATCAGCCAGCCGATAGATCGAGTAACACAACGCGCCGGGGATCCGGTTCCACCGCAGGATGTAGTTGCCAAAATATGGCTCCATCACCAGCCCAGTAGGACCGAGCGGTGCGAACAGATCCTGCAGCGAGATCACTGAAGACCCTGTGGCAGAAAAATCACCTTCGCAGATCGGAGGCGAGGTATACTGGATCCGAAGCCTGCGCGGCGTCAAAATTTTTCTGTAGTCGAATGGGTTCATTAAGAGTCAACCTTTCCGTCGCTGAGGATCGGAGGGATCGTGTTCCGAAGCTCCTTCTCAGCGGTCCTCGTCGCAACAGACGTCGCGATACGGTCTGCATTGTCAGAAGAGATAACACTCTTCCCCGAACCAGTCCCGGTCACGTCATAACCTTTCTGCGTCAGGCTCACGATCTGCGTCGATTCGTAGTAATCCCCCTCGGCGCTCAGGGAGTTCTGCACCTCCGTGAAGGAGTTGCTCTTCGCTCCGGCACCGTCGTATCGAACGCCCCTGACCTGGGACTCATCAGTCTCGCACTTACCAGAGAAGACTTCGTTCTCAGGCTGAGCGTGGGTGCGAATCCATCGGACGCCTCCGCGCCCGCTGCCGACGACCATCAGCTGGAAGGTCTCGTCTCTGTCCTCCAGCTCTTCTCTCTCGACAGCGCATGTGGATAGCTGATCGTCCGGCAGCTCTCTCACGTCCTGCGTCCTGATGATACGGGACTGCGGCTTCAGCGCATACAGCTCCGAGCTAGCGTTCATCGTAGCGTCATGTTTCAATGACCCCTCGGCAGACTTTATCAACTTCGTCAGCACCTTCCTGAACTTGCCTCTCGCGCCACCTGCTACGAACACCGCTACATCGACGTCCCCTTTCAACTCGGCCATGGCAACGTCAGCGTAGCAGAATCTTTTCGTTCTCCCATTCGGGAAGTTGATCCGAGCGGTCGGCCCGAAGTAGCCCCTGGTCGCGAACGCCCAAGTGATCGGAGTGCCGTTGTCGCGCCGGTCTTCCTGAAAAGCCTCCCACAGGCGATTCTGTCCGTCGTGGTCCTTGCTGATGTAGTAGATCCTCTCCGTCCCGGCGACGATTCCATACATCCATTCCACGGGGCGTGTGCCGGTCCAAAACCCGCTCCACGTCGCCCGAGCGTCGGGGGACAGTGACTCCGCAGCGGAGTTATCCAGCGCCCAGGTATGCTCGTTCCAGACATCTTCGAACGGCACGCTCATGAGGACATAACTCCCGAACGCCCCGCCCGCTACCCCACCCAGGTCTGGGGATAGTTTGACGGCGGAGTGCGCCATCTCTACGTCCTTGACTGTGACCTTGCTGGTGATTTTCGACTGGGTAGCCATGTCAATGTTGACAAGACCTTGAGAGCTCATCCACCAAAGCTGCCCAAAGTGCGGCGTGATCGAGCGATGGCTCACGCAACCGATCTTGTAGACCTCCGTCTGGAAGCCTTCGATATTCGCCCAACTCGTTCTAGTCCGAACGTTGGCCTGCAGCAGCGTAGTAGTCTGCTCCGTGAACACCAGCAACTGCTGGAGATCAAGGCTCGGCGTCACCGACAAACCGGTAACCTCGCCGGGCATTACAAATGCAGAGATGCCGCCCAGGTAAATCTGTTCCCGAAAACTCAGCGGGTTCGCGATGTCACTCGCGTAGACAAACGTTCCCTGCGCCACCCATAGCCGGTCACCTACCCAGGCCATGGTGCTGCCCACCGGGATGCCCCACTCATTATCCCGAGAGTGCCCCGAGTTAAACCCATCGTAGAACGCAGGGGCTGTCCGTTTTCCATCCTGAATGATCAGCACGTTCTTAGGCGTGATGTTTTCCATCCTGAATGATCAGCACGTTCTTAGGCGTGATGAACTCGACGGCGCTCTCCAGCGTCGGCTCCGTGCGTTGGACTGACTGCTCGCAGGTTTGAAAATACACCTGCGGAGCGTCCGGCGACATGAGCACATTCGGCATGAGCCGATACTCCCCGGTAAACGGATAGTCAGAGATCCAGACGTTCCCGTCCACGACAACAATCATCTGCTCCAGGCCAGCCTTGGGCCGAAAAATCGTTGCGCCCTGTAGCCGCCCTTCGGGAAGTGTCACGAGGCACCTGTAGCCTGGGCGCACCATCATGACTCCCCCACGGTGGACCATATTCATGGACCAGTCGTAGGAGCCCATCGGGATAGTCGAAACGTCGGTGGAGCTCATGGCTCCTCCGATGAACGTTCCGTCATAATCAACGATTCGATCTGTTGCCATTACACAA
>JBDGYW010000503.1:0-5813 GCA_039588935.1 Gemmatimonadota bacterium
GCGGGGATGGTCTCCGCTGGGGATTGCGCGGCAGATTGTGGAGCGGTTGAAGTGACTGAAAACCTCCTGATCTACGGCGTCGGCCACTCGGGCACGCGAATCATCACCCGTATGTACGGTGCGATGGGCTGGCACCATTCCACCGAGACATCGCACTGCGAGCCGCTGTGGTGCGTGACGTACAACGGGATGATCACCCGCCGGTTGACGAACCGGGGCCGCGACGACGACCTGCAGATTGACGAGTGCGTGGAGAGGATTCAGGCGGGATGGGAAGCGGCGCCGAAGCCGTACTGCATCAAGGACCCGCGGTTTGTGCTGACGCTGGACCTGTTCGACTGTTTCAGCGACACGACACTGGTGCACGTCACGCGGCGTAAACGGGACGTGGCGAAGTCGTACCTGCGGCGGAAGCAACTGGTGCGGGGTAGGCCGGGGATCTACGGCATGACACTGGATGAATTGATTGCCGCCAAGGACCGGACGCTCCAGACGTGGGACGGTCCCGTGCGGGACATCGCGTACGAGGATGTGGGGGCCAACATCAATGACCGGGCGGGTCTGACGGCGCTGTTCGGTAGCGACCGGGCATGGGAGGCACGGGGACTGTGGAAACGGCGCTGATCACCGGCATCAGTGGGATGGACGGATCATACCTGTCCGAGCACCTGCTGGAAGCGGGTCTGCGGGTCTGTGGTATCATCCGCCGCAACTCGACGCCCGAATTCCAGACGGGGCGACTGGAGCACCTGCGGGACCGGTTGACACTGCACTACGGCGACGTGACCGACCCGGCGTCACTCAATCGGGTGGTGGACGAAGTCAAGCCTGACTACGTGTTCAACCTGGCGGCGCAGTCGCACGTGAGAATTTCGTCCGACGTGTCGCACTACACGGCGCAGACGAACGCCGTGGGGTCCCTGAACATGCTGAACGCCGTTCGCTGCTACGCGCCACACGCACGATTCTATCAGGCGAGTTCATCCGAGATGTTCGGCAGTTCGGTGGACTCCGACGGTTTCCAGCGGGAGACAACGCCGATGCACCCGGTCTCCCCCTACGGCATCGCCAAACTGTTCGGTTACTGGGCCACGAAACATTTCCGCGCGGGGCACGACCTGTTCGCCTGCAACGGGATTCTTTTCAACCACAGCAGTCACCGCCGTGGATCAAACTTCGTTGAGAGCAAGGTTGTGAAGACTGCCGTGCAGATTGCGCGGGGCGATGCGAGTGAACTGATGCTGGGGAACCTCGACTCCAAGCGGGACTGGGGACACAGCAAGGACTACACACGGGCGATGTGGCTCATGCTCCAGCAGGACAAGCCGGACGATTACGTGATCTCCACCGGCATGGCCTACAGCGTGCGTGAGATGGTGGAACACGTATTTTCACGGCTGGACCTGGACTACCGGAATTACGTGAAACAGGACGCACGCTTCATGCGCCCGCAGGAACTGCCGTACCTGAAGGGGGACGCGTCGAAGGCGCGGCGGTTGCTCGATTGGCGGCCGACGCTGACGTATCACGACGTGCTGGACGAACTGATTGAACACTGGCAGGAGGCGCTATGCTGACGATTGAAGCGAGCGACGGGACGTTGCATATGGTTATCCGGGGTGATGAGACCCGGGAGGATCGGGTGGACGTGTCGCCTGAGTGCGAGGGGTTGCAGGTGGCCTGTTTTTCGATGCCGGAGGGCAAGACGTTCCGTGGACACCGGCACATTCACCGGCCGCGGACAATTCCCCAGACGCAGGAGACGTGGATTGTTATCTCTGGCAGTGTGCGGGCGATGTACTATGATGTGGCAGGCAAGCATCTGGGGAATCACGTTCTGAACGCCGGAGATTGCAGTATCACGTTCCGGGGCGGGCACAATTACGAGAGCCTGGAGGATGGCAGCACGGTTTATGAGGTAAAACTCGGACCGTTCGTTGGCGTGGAAGCGGACAAGGCGTACATCGGGTAACGGAGTACCGGCATGATCCGGGTGTTTGATGCACGGATGACGGATGCAGACTCACAGGCGGCGGCGGATTGCGTTTCATCGAACTGGGTGGGGCCGGGACCGCGCGTGGCGCAGTTCGAGGAACTGATTGCCGCGGCGACCGGGAAGTCTAATGCGATCTGCTGCAACAGCGGGACGACGGCGTTGATGCTGTGCATGTTGCAGCGTGCCTACCTGCACGACATCACCAACCGTGTCCGGGTCCCCGCCTACGGGATGCACGCGGCGGCCGAGATGGCGCAATTCCTGAAACACCGGGTGGAACCCTACGACATCGGGGTGGTTCCAGAGGACACTGGCTACGACCTGTGCGTTGCGCTGAACCAGAACGGGATTCCATCGACCACCGGATACGACATTGAGGACGCCTGCCAGTCACTCGGCATTGAAGGCGCGTTTCAGAACGAACTCTGCACACTCTCATTCTCACCGCAGAAGATCGTGACAACCGGACAAGGCGGCGCGGTGGTGACGGATGATGACGCAGCGGCCGAAGCAATTCGCAACCTGATCGACCACGGCGGCGGTTGGCGCGAGACCCGCATTCACGAACGGATCGGCGGCAACTGGCGTATGGCGGATCTGAACGCAGCGATCGGCGTCTCGCAGATGCGGAGACTACCGGAACTGATCGAGCAACGGCATCGCGTTCACCTGCGGTATCAGTCACATCTTGGGGAACGCGTGGAGTGCGGCTGGTGCGTTACGATCCGCAGCCTGAACCCGAAGTCGTTTATTGAACATCTGCGGGAGCGGGGCGTGGAAGCGTTGCAACCATACAAACCACTGCACCACCACCCGCCGTTCGATTCGTTCGAGAGTTTTCCCAACGCAGAACGCGCGGCGCGGGAACTGGTGTATCTGCCGGGGCACCCACATCTGACGGACGATGAAGTTGATCATATCTGCCGGTCGATTGAGGAGTTTGAATGAACTACCGGGACGTGCTGTGCGGACTTCTGCAAGACCCACTCTACGGCGTGGAGGTGGGCGTGCATCGCGGCCGGACGTCGGAACAACTGCTGTCCACTTTCCCGAACCTGAAGCTGTGGCTGGTTGATCCGTGGGGCGAATGGAACAGCAGCCTGCACCCCAACCGGGAACCGGAGCAGGAGGGCTTCCATCAGGAGATGATGCGCCGGACGCAGCGGTTCGTGGGACGCGCTGTGGTGGTCCGCAAGCCGTCTGTGGAAGCAGTTGGTGATGTTCCCGACGACCTGGACTTCGCGTTCATCGACGCCGAGCACGACTACGACAACGTGCGGGCGGACCTCGCGGCGTGGTGGCCGAAGTGCAACGCGATTTACTGCCACGATTACGGCAAGGAGTTCTGGGGCGTTACGCAGGCGGTGGACGAGTTCGGGGCGGAACAGGGACTGGACGTGAACGTAGCGGGAGGGCACATCGCATGGATGACCCGTTAGTCAGCGTTCTGATGCCGGTGTTCAATGCCGACTACTTCAAGGAAGCGATGCAGAGCATCCTCCGTCAGACATTGTCTGATTGGGAACTGATAATTGTTGACGACTTCTCTCCTGCTGATGTGCGAGGACTGATCCCGTACGACAGGCGCATTCAAGTCCTGAGTAACGTGCATGGGGCGGGGATACCCTACAGCCTCAACCGGGCACTGAGAGCGGCGCGAGGTCAGATGTTCTGCCGGCAGGACGCAGACGATGTAAGTGACGTGTACAGATTGCAGGAACTGGTGGACGCCGTGCAGTCCGGGCACCCGTTCGTGACTTCCCGTTTCCAGCGGATTGACTCGGCAGGCGAGAAGGTGACTGACGAATGGATGCAACAGTCCAATGCCGCCAGTGCCGAAGACATCGGACGGCATATCCACGAAGAGAACCTGATCGTCGGCGGTGCACCGATGTGGACCCGTGAAGTGCTGGACACGGTCGGATTCTTAGACGAACGGCTTCTGGTAGCGCAGGACTACAACTACTGGATCCGGATCCTCCAACACTTCCCGCTGCACATTGTGGAGAAACCGCTGTACTCGCATCGGCTGCATCCCGGTTCGCATCGGCAGCGGAAGTACACCGATGATGACGGACAGCCGATCGACTTCCTTCAGATGGCGAGGGGCGCATGAACTTCTGCTCAGGACCGGCAAAGGTCTCTGCAATATCATTCCTCTGCCTTGACGGCGACGTAACAGTGGGTCGCGTGACTCTGGTTATTCAGGAGAAGCCGGATGGGCGCCCTGGAGGCATCATCGAAGACGTGTGGGTTCATGAGGATTTCAGGAGGCGGGGTATCGCATCGGAACTGATGGGTTACGCCATCGAGCATGCCAGAAGTGCCAATTGCTACAAGGTAGTCCTGATTTGTGAAGCGGACACGCAGGCGCACGCCATGTACCGGAAACTCGGGTTCAGAAACCATCAACAGGCGATGAGGATCGACAATGTTCTACCTTAACGTGCAGGGCGGGCTGGTCTCCCGGCTGCGGTCCGTCGTCGGCGCGATGGCGTTCGCCGATCACCTGAACACCGGACTGCATGTCAGTTGGTCCTCGCATCAGCACAACCTGCCGTGGGGCTTCGATGTCAGGCTCTCGGACGTGTGGCAGTACGACGGCACGATTATCGAGACGGACGACCGGCCGAAGTACGGAAAGGAGCACGGCGACTGGGAACGTGACGGCGGCAAACTCAACACCTGCCACCTGTGGCCGTTCGAGAAGTATTTCCTGACAGAAGAGCGGACGTTGAAGCCGGGACTGACGGACCGCTTCCCGCTGGGCCCGGAAGTGCAGCGGTACGTGGACGCCATCGAGTTCGGCGACAGGCCGGTGGTGGGCGTGCAGATCCGCTGCTGGCTGACGCAGCCGGACTCCGTGCCGCCAGAGTGGTACATCGACCGCATGCGGAAGATTGCGGCTGAGTACGACGTGCAGTTCTTTCTCAACTGTGACAAGAAGGATGTGGCCGAGGCGGTGAAGTTCGAGTTCCCCGGCACGCTGGAGCAAGAGAAGGGGGACTACAAATACGACCGTCCCCGGATTCTGCAGTCGGCGGCCGACCTGTACCTGATGCAGAAGTGTGACTGGATGGTGGGGAGCAACCACAGCAGTTGGGCGGAGATGGCGGCGCTGATGCGTGGTGCGACGTACCACCACGCGCACGGCAGGCCGGGCGGTGTGTCCGGCGGGAATTACGAGGACGCATGGAACCCGGGTGAGGCGGCAGTACATTGCCGATTACCTGCCGGAACTGCGGGAGATGGAACCGGGGGCGGTGATCGACATTGGCTGCGGAGCAGGAGATTTCCTCAACGAGTGCCGGAAAATGGGACACAACATTTTGGGAATCGACTCCCCTTCAGGAAAAGGAGGCATGGGCGATCCATACAAGGATGTCTGCAGGGAACGGTGGGAGGAACTCGGAATTCCAGTTATTGAGCGCACTTTGCTCGAATGGATCAGGTGCCCCGGAAGACACAACGTGGCCTTCGTGAATCTTCGCGGAAGTATTGAGCAGTGCTTCAGCGACTACATGACTGGTCCGCCGCACGATGAGCATCACCGTTGTGTTCGTCTTGACTGGGACATCGGCAACGTCCTGGAGCCACTGAGCCACTTCTTTTACGTGATGCACGACATACTGATGCCGTTCGGAATTCTGGCAATTCATGCCAACGGTACACGCTCGACCGATAGATGGTATTCAGCGACCGTCAAAGACCTCGCCGGTGAGGCAGGCTTCGAGATTGTCGATCAACGCACATTCCTGTTTCACAAATGGGTGAAGCCGTGAGCGACAAGTACAAAATCTACATCGCCTACGACGTA
>JBDGYW010000504.1:0-5203 GCA_039588935.1 Gemmatimonadota bacterium
GCCGTAACCCGGTCCGGTGCCGCATTCACGAGCCAGCGCAACAACTGCCGCCAGAAGGTTTCGTGCGTTTGATCATCAGCCGCCATGTCGGCGTGCATCTGCCAAAGCCAGGAATCTTGAACGGTGAACGCTACGGACTGCCCTCGCCCGTATCTTTGTGACGCCAAAACAACGAGACGGTCCAATCCCTCTGTCGCACCCGCTAAGAGTGTGCTCGCACCCGGCTTGATTGCCAATATCGGATTCACGATCGACAGCTCGGGTAACTCAGGCCAGCGGTTCTCTGAGTCCTCCGGCGAGCCAGCTATTTGCGTAACAGGATGCGATCGGCCGAATGGAGTCAGCTCGACCTTGACCATATGAACTGCGAGAGCGGAATCATCTCCGACCGGTGTCTCGATAATTACCGGTAGAACGTTGTCGATGGGTGTTCCAACGTAACCACCTTCGGCGAATGAGTGCCTGCCACCCAACGCCAGCAACCCACCACCTCGATCGCCCACAAACTCCGTGATCATCTCCAACTGGTCGTGTGTGAACGAACTCGCATCCACATTTCCCAGAATGATACCGGAGTACTGGAACAGTTCTTCGCGCGTTGTCGGGAAACCGGTCAGGACCTCGTGCTCATCCCGCACGTCGAGCCGGTAGTACTTGTTCTCCGCGGTGATAATGAGGTTGACCACCTCGATTGTCTCGTCTTCCGCCACCGCCCTGCGCAGGTTGCCGATCTCAAAGCGAGGTTCGCCTTCGATGTACAATATCCTGTTCGGCCGAGTCCGTACGTCGACCAGCACATCACGAACATTGTTCTCGGCGACTTGTTCATCGCTTTGGGAAAGAATCCGGAAGGTGAAAACCCTGGGGCCCGCATCCGCGGCAGCGAAGTGCACGCGTGTGGTGACCGTCTCCCCCTCCCGCGGCAGTTCTACAGCCTGGGAACTGAGAATCCTTCCGGCATCCTCCACGTTGAGCTGCACCGTCTCCCCGCCGAACCCCGAGTGCACCACCATCACGTCCGCTGCGATGGAGGAGCCTTCCAACACGAACCGCGGTGCCTCGACGCGGGTGACTTCGATATCTCTCTCGAACCGGTCGCTTCCCAGCCCCACCGCGTGAACGGGGACACCCTGCCCCCGAAGCTGGAGGATAGTCTCGGATAGTTGCGTGTCCGAGTTGTCGGCCCCGTCTGTGAACACAACCAACCCGGCGAGCGGCACAGCGGACAACTCGCGCGAAGCCTGCTCCAGAGCCGGGCCGAGACGAGTACGGGTACCCGAGAAGCTCAGTTCATCGAGATTGGCCACTCGCTCCGCCGTCTCCGAGAACCCGAAGAAGCGCAGCTTGAACCGATCATTAAGACCTGTCAGCAGGTCGCTGCCATCGGGTCCGAAGTGTTCGTACAGGAAGCTGCCGCGGCTGATCTCGCCGTCGTCCGTGATCTGCATGCTGCGTGAATCGTCGAAGAGAATTCCCAGGAAGTTCTCCTGCGGCACAACGGTGGCCAGCACGAGAATCGGGCGAGACAGGCAGAAAAGCAGGATGGCCAGGAGCGCGAACCGAATCGCGATCAGCAGACCCCTTTCCCTCGCACCCAGCCTTCCCCGGACACGTGCGTAGCTCAGTATTGTCGGAGCTGCAATCCCGACTACCGCGGCAAGCAAGACCCACACTGGCCAGGGAGCAACCATCGCGAAGTCCCCGCGCTCGAACACGACGGGCCTGTATTTGAACAGGAATTCGAAAGAGCCGCGGAGAAAGGAATCCATCTAGTGATTCGGTTTGGGCTCGGAGGAAACGACTTTGTGCTGCGGGAAGATGGTGGTGTGTTGTCTCGGAATCACTCGTGGCATGAGACCTCTTCTTCTCCCCAGTATGAAGGTCAGGCTACGGACAATACCGAGCCGGACAAACAATGGTTCCCGATCGCCTCCCCTCTAAGCAATACGCGCGGTTGGGCCGTAGCGTTTATGTCCTGTGGCCCGAAGACCTTTCGCAGCGTCTTGGCGATCAACACTGAGCTCCGTCACACCCTTTCGGTCCATTTCACGTTAATGGTATTTCGGCTCCTATTTGAATATACAAGGCACCCGGTTGGGCGGTAAGGGGCCATAAGCGGCATTGGTGGCAAAGGTGCAGGGGTACAGAGAAATGCGCCCGGTCTGCAACTCTGCATCTCTGCATCTCTGCAACTCTGCCCAGCTCTTACATCAACGGCCTCGCCGGCCTCAGAATCGGCGCCAAGAACCGCCAGATTTCAAGGCGCGACTCCTTTGCAACCTGGGTGTCGAGCCGGTTGAAACCGTGGCCGCCCGGCACGTCCTCATAGATCTTGTACTCGAACCCGGATTTCCCTTCGGCCTGGAGCGCCTGGATCAGCCGTTCCACTTCGAGAACGTTCACGTCCGCATCGTTAGTGTTGGTGTGGATCAGCAGCGGAGTCCCATCGTACTTGTGTGCGTTCCAGGAGGGTGACCTGCGGCGGTACTCCTCTACGTCCTCGTATGCTGTGGCGCCGATATGGTAGTCCGCCGAGTACATATCCCTATACCCCTGAGTCTTGTAACCCATGCGCGCGATCAAGTCGCTCACGGGTACGCCTGCATACGCCGCAGCATACGCATCAGGATGGTCGAAGATGTTCATGAGTGCATGCAGGCCACCGTGACTCCAACCGACGATCCCGACACGGCTCTCATCGAGAAAGTCGTAGTTGTCGAGCATGAAGTTGCGTGCGGCGAAGGTGTCTTCGATCTCGAGGCCACCGTAGTCGATCGTACGATAGAAGCCTCCGCCGTACCCGGTGCTGCCGCGGTACTCAGGGGCGACCACCGTGTACCCCTGCTCCAGCATCTCGCGCAACCGGTTGGTCGTACCGCTGCTGAAGTTGGAGTGCACGCCACCGTGGGGGTACACGATGAGCGGTTGTGACCTGCTGCGATCGAGATCCTTGGGGACGAATACGTAGGCGCTGATGCGTAGCGGGTTGCCCGCCCCTTGGGCTGTGGGATTCGGTTCGTGCCTGCGAGGCGGACCGGTGAACGACACGATGTCGATGTCCGCAATATCACCCACGCGGTGAAAGAACATCACGTCGTCGATGCGGCGGTTCACCACGGCCAGTTGGTGGCTGAGACTCTCGATGTGGCGTTCGAGAAGGCTTCTGATCTCGGCGAGTTCATCCGTATCCTGTGCGCGAAGAGACGACGAGACCGGGCCGAGCAGGAGGAGCGACGCGGACACCGAGAACACAGAGCGGAGCATTCGTGAAAGAAACATGGGTGCTTCTCCGTTTGCTGGAGTGGAACGCGGGTGTTTGGACGTCGAAAGTTATGACGAGGGACAGCAGCATGGGGGCATGCGCGGCGTGCTCGGCCTGACCCTCACGGATCAAGCCTCCAGCGACGGCCGCGAGAAGCCGCGACCGAGGTCCCCAAAGCACCACTCGGATGGCTCGCTGGCTCATCTCGGCCGCGGCGTACAGCGGCTGGCGCGCCGAGCCCTGCGGGCGCGTGTTTGGTCAAGACGCGTGATCGACCGGACGTGTCACGCGAACGATCGTAAGCCGCGACCTGTCGACTTGAAGCTGCATATTTCAGAATTCACGGCTCCCGATTGGCGACCGAGGGCTTTCAGCCGAGGAAAGAGAGCTTCCAACCGACGACTTGATGTTTCCAAGGGGCCCTTTGCGGCCACCAACATGAGAAAACGAGGCCTACAATCGACGACCGGAGGTGTTAAATCAACGACCGGAGGTGTTAAATCAACGACCGGATGTTTCCAATTGCCGACCGGAGGCTTCGAATCAAGGAGGAAAAGCGTCCGGGTCTCGACCGGAAGCGTCGAGCCAAGCGCGTGAAGCTTGGAATCGATGCCGTGTTGACAGATCTTCGCCCTCCCTTGTGCGGCAACGGTGCTGCAATCTGTTGCACCACAATTACTTACAATGAACGGCTCCGCGAGCCGACATGTCCCTCCGCGCCGATCCGGAGCGGGTGCGAAGCGACCGCTTGCCTGTGCAACGGAAAGATCCAGGCAAACGTTGTTGCGGGAGAAGAAATCCCGTGGGTGCATTGAATCCCTACGGGATTTTGAGTCCCGCGGAGGGGCCGTGCGCCGTAGGTTTTGGGCACAATCTGGGCACAATGGGGGTTAGCTTTTGGGCCGAATCAACTCTTGCCGCGGCACATAGTCACGTAGGGACTCGATCGGTAGATTGATCCATGCCATTCGCCGAGGGCATCCGCCTCGCTTTCCAAGAAATAGCGAGCCACAAGCTCCGGTCGTTCTTCACTTTGCTTGGCATCATCGTCTCGGTAGTGTTCCTGGTGGCGGTGGTGGCAATCATCCAGGGTATGAACGCCTACGTTCAGGAGCGATTGGCCGGGGCCATAGTGGGCACAAACGCGTTTCAAATCCGGCGCCAGCCGATATCCCTGGGCCTCATCGACGACGAAGAGTGGCGCGCGATCCAACGACGGCCACTCGTTGACGAACGAGACGTCGAGTACGTGCGGCGGGCTCTCCCAGATGCTCAGGCGGTCTCGCTCCAATCCGGTTGGCCGACCCCGCAAGTCGATATTCACTGGGGCAACCGCACGATCGGCGACGTTGCGATCTTCGGGGTCACTGCACCATTTCAGACTGTCCAGGACTACCGCTTCGAAGCTGGTGACCCGTTGAGTGAAATCGACGACCGCGAACGCAGGTATGTCGTCGTAATCGGTTGGGACGTCGCGGACAAGCTATTCGGAGGACCAGATCGTGCCGTCGGGCAGCGAGTTAGAGTTGGTCGACTGCCGGTCACCGTCAAGGGTGTTACCGCCAAGAAAGGCAACGTGCTGGGCCAATCATTCGACGGCTTCGCACTGCTCCCTTTCTCCACGTTCGAAAGCGTCTATGGACGGCGACAAACCCTGACCATCTCCGTCAAGATGTCCTCCGCCGACGTTCTTCCGGACGCAATGGTCCGGAGCCAGGAAGCGATGCGCCTGGCGCGGCGTCTACGTCCCAACGAACCCGACGATTTCACGGTGGACAAGGCCGACGTGCTGGTGGAGTTCTGGACGAATCTCACCGGAGTGCTCTTCAAAGTGATCCCGGCGGTTGTGGCTATCGGCCTCGTGGTCGGCGGCATCGTCATCATGAACATCATGTTGATGTCAGTGAGGGAGCGGACGCGGGAGATCGGGATCAGAATGTC
>JBDGYW010000505.1:0-5202 GCA_039588935.1 Gemmatimonadota bacterium
ATGGGAATCGGCGCCGGTTCTGAGGCCGAGTGCGTCGCTCTTCTTTGCGTCGTCCATGCGGTCGTGAAACTCGCCCTCCCATGCGAGGTACCTGCACAGTTCCCGCTTCAGTTCGGCTCGCTTCACGCTCCTCAAGAGCGGATGTCCCATCCACGTACGCTCCTCCATTACGTCAAACGCAGCGTCCAGCGTTTGCTCCATCAACGGTACGGCCCAGTCCAGATCCGACGATATGAGAAAGACTGGGCGTCCTCGCTCGTCTCCCACGCAATCGTAGAACCGGGCAAGGGTTGCATGCAGCAACGAGCCGCGAACGGTGGCCTCCATGTCCTCGTCGGGATCTTCGCACTTCTCCACGCTGAGCAGACGGTTCGAGAAATACGCCCAAGGGCACTTTGCGTATGCCTCGATCTGCGACGGGCTCCACAACTTGTTGTCGTCAAACTCATCCATGAGCCATTCGCGGAGTCCTTCGTCTTCGATGTTGCCGCCGAATGGTGTTTCCACAGTGAACTGCCGAGTGTACTCGATAGAGGCGGCGTGGCCGGCGAGAGCTTTCCCGTCCGCCGAAGTCACTAGTGGCGTACCGGGCGTCAGCACGGCGGAATCGTCGATCCCTTGCTTTTCCTCGTCCGCTACCGCGGCTAGGGCTTCAACGAAGGAAGATCTGATTGAGTCCGCACCGCGGATTCCAATCGCCGGATAGGTGACCGTGAGATGCCTGGCTCCCGCGACTACGGCACGGAAGAGATCACGTTCCCGAGAGTCCCAATCGCTCCTAGTGTCCAGGCGGATTCCGGCGCTGGAAATCAGGCACCGGTCATCGTCGTCCAGGATAGGGGAACTTGGGGCCGGCAATGGAAACGCGCCTGCCTCCATGCCAACGAGAAAGACATGGTCGAAATCGCGGTAGGCGGAGGCGAGCGCTTCCAGCACCTGGACGCCTCGCTGTGTTTCGGTCCAGATTCCAACCTGCCCCTCAAGCATCTCGCGCAGGCGTTTCGAAAATTCTGCGACAGAGATCTTGGGCGCGGCTTTCGGATCCGGCGTCCCGGTGTCTCCCCACTTCGCAACGGCGTCCTTCCACACTTCCAACACGTTCTGCAGGCCGTGCCAGCCGGCGATGTCCCGTCTGATCGGCTCGTAATCGGTACCGGGTGCGGTGTAGATGTGTTGCTCGACATCGAGTGGATCCTTGGTGATGAAAGACACCAGCCACGTTATCCACTCGAGCAGGCTTCGCTCGAGGTCGATCTCGCACATGAGATCCCGAAAACTCTCGAACCCGCGCTGAGCATCCTCGATCCTCGAGGCCGAAGGCATTCCCCCCGAAGAAGAACTGTCGCCATGCTCCCCCGCCGAGATTCGCTCAGTTTCTCGTTTCAGGTCTTCGATCGCTTGTCCCCATGAGCGGAGGCCTCTGACAGAGCGCCTAAAGCCGATGAGATTCAGTATCGTGGAGTCGAGCAGGGGAGCGAAGTGAGGGAATCCTGCGATCTCCGCTAGGCTCTGTCGTGTCCAGCCGTCGGAGGCTGCCGCCAACAGACAGAGCACTGCTTTGACGACGGGGATCTCGTTGAACGCGATCCGAAGCCGAGCGGTGGCAGGCACGCCGCATACCCGCAAGGCTCGGACGATGAGTTCGACGTATGGGCGTCCGCTTCGCGCCACGACTGCCACTCGGTGGAGTGGAACCCCATCATCGACGAGTCGACGGACCTCCAGGGCTGTTTCACCCAACTCCCGTTCGAGATTCGGTGCGTCGATAACGGTGAACTGTCCACGTGCAGGGTATTGGCCGCCCATGTCGGCGTCCCGGAATAGCGACGCGGCGATGCTTGTCTTTTCGGGGAGGTGCTCGACCTCAACTGGAGGTAAACCATCGAGTTCAGACGCTGAGAACTCGCGCATCGAGTAAATGCGAACGCACTCGATCCCGGGGGATTGCACCAGCACGGCCAGTAGTCTTCTCCAACCACCCCTCAGGTCTGCCAATCCGAAGAACCTGATCTCGCGTCGCCCGCCGAGTCGTGTCGTCAAACCTTCGCTGTCACCGGCAATAATGTCGGCAGCCGTAACCAGGCTACTCCGTGAATCCCTTGCCCCGGTGGTTTCCAACGCCGTGATGTACGATCTGAACAGCGTTGCCAGCTCAGCGTTCTTCCGAGCGTTGAACGACTTTTTCCCCCCGGTCACTGCCGCAATGGCGGTCTCGAAATCCTGCGGTGCAATCCCCTCGGATACCAGTTCGCCGAAAAAGCCATCCAAAGAGTCGAGGAAGAAGTCTGGTCTCCGCGATCGCCCGAACACGTCTCCGCCGACACTCCGCACAACATCTCCGAGGAGCGCGATTCGCTCCACGTCGCTCAGGGTCTTCGTTTCGGGTTCGCCCAGCCATCTGGGCAGTTCGTGGAAGATGCATAGGGGTGGGTCGAACCAGCCCTTGATACCCCTTTGCGCCGCAAGTCGGATCACATCATCTCGCACGCCACCCTGTCTTAGTGCCAATAGATAGTCGGGTGTGGGAAAGGGGTCGTCCGGTGTCGCGCGGAGAGGCTGCAGGAACCCATCGGCTGCCGCTTCGAGCAGTTGTCGGGCATCTGTTGAAACGACCAGCTGCAGCTTGCCGGCAGTCACGTGGGGTTCTCCATGGGGATCAGGGGCCTGGCAGTCTGAATACTATCGAATTGGCCTCCGTCGCAACAACTCGGGGCCGCCGCGGATGCCGCCAATGCCGCTGGTGCCGCAAACTCAACTGCGAATCTACTTGCGCCCGTGCCAGAGGCATGCGTATCCTGCGGTAGAAAATTCAACCTTGGGCGGGGTATGCCGCACGAGCTAGCCGTTCTCGTAGGATCAGCTGCACTCATTGCTTCTGTCCATACCGTCATTGGGCCGGATCACTATTTGCCGTTCGTTGCGTTGTCGAAGGCTCGGCAATGGTCGCGACGCAAGACGCTCTGGATAACGGCGGTTTGCGGTGTCGGGCATGTCGCCGGTTCGGTTGTGCTGGGGCTGATCGGCATCGCGGCTGGAATCACCGTGAGGAGCCTGGAACTGTTCGAGTCCCAACGCGGTGAGATCGCGGCGTGGCTGCTCGTTGCATTTGGGTTGCTGTATGGAGCGTGGGGGGTGAGGCAGGCACTCCGCAACAAGCCACATACACACAGTCACGCCCACGCAAACGGCACTTGTCACTCGCACACACATTCCCACCATACCGAACACGTGCATCCTCACGGCGACGGGAACCGAAACGTCACGCCGTGGGTTCTATTCACCATCTTCGTATTCGGACCTTGTGAACCCCTGATCCCACTGTTGATGTATCCGGCGGCCACATTGAATGGGTGGGCGGTTGCTTTGGTAGCGGGGGTATTCGCGTTTGTCACTATCGTTACCATGCTGGGATTGGTTTATCTATCGTGCCTCGGTTTGAGCTTCGTTTCCACCGAGCGTATTGGACGCTACGGCCACGCCCTGGCAGGTGCGACAGTCTTCTTGTGCGGTCTGGGAATTCAAATAGGACTCTAATAGACTCGGCTACATAACCTCCTGGCTCTTGACGGCTATCGCATTACTTGTGAAAATAGTTGACCGGTCGTATACTTAGAGTATGGGACGCACAAGCACGGCCAAGGAACGTCTGGTGGAAAGCGGCAAGAGGTTGATTGGTGCTCGAGGGTATACGTCCGTGGGCGTCGCCGAGCTTTGTGACCACGCAGGTGTTCAAAAGGGGAGCTTCTACTACTTCTTTCCGTCGAAATCGCAGCTTGCGATTGCGGTGATCGACTCGTTCTGGCAGGATTTCGAGGATAGGCTTGCAGCCGCTCTCAATTCACAGGGCTCACCTCTCGATCGCATCGAGGCGTTTCTCGACCAGATTCACCACCGCCATCGTGACGTCTGTGAAAGCACGGGCAATGTGAGAGGGTGTCTTCTTGGCAATCTGACCCTCGAGTTGTCCGCCACCGATGACAACGTACGGGATCGTCTTGCGGATGCCTTCGCGAGCTTCGGGCAGCAGCTGGCTGAGACAATTGAGGAAGCGATGGATGGTGGTGAGTTGCCGAAAGATGACTCGCGACTCCTTGCCGATGAACTGGTCGCCTATACCGAGGGCATGATCCTGCTCGCAAAAGCCCAGAATGATGCTGCGGTGATAGAGCGGTTACGGAGTGGTGCGTTGGCGCTGCTCGGCGGTGCGAGAAAAGTGCGGCGGAGTCGGGCCAGGAATTGAACACACGGGAAAGGGAAGGCCATGCCGGTAAGAGCAGTCAACATAGGCAAGTGCTTCGACAAATTCTCGGATCTATTCTCTCCCAAGATCGTTGGCGAACTGAACGGCCAGCACGTCAAGTTGGCGAGGCTCGAAGGAGACAAGGTCCCGTGGCACACCCACGATCATGAAGACGAGTTGTTTTGGGTGGTGGACGGTACACTCGATGTTCAGGAGAGGTACAGTTCGGTGACTCTGCATGCAGGTGAGTTCTGCGTTGTGCCGAGCGGCAAAGAACATCGAGTCGTGCCGCACGGACACGTCAAGCTGATACTCTTCGAGCCCGCAGGAATTGCACATACCGGTAGTGTTCGCAATGAGATCACGAAGGACGAGTACGACCGACTCGACTCCTAGTCAGGCCAGGCAATCCGTAGTGTGACGATCTCGTACTGACCGAGCGGAAGAGCGTCGGATATCCGTTCGAGTTTCTGCTGCCCCCCGTCACTTCGGTATACCGTCAACTCCCGGTCATCCTGCGATCGTAGCACTACCGTGTCCTCGGTGTCGCTGGGATTGAAGAGCCGCAGGAAGTAACCATCACCGTCGTCGGCCAGGGCCAACGACGTGACGACTGTTGATGCTGCTTCGATCCGCACCGGAAACGTTGTGCGAGGCGTATCAGGATCCACAGGCAAGACAACCAGCGGCTGGGCGACCCCTGCTGCGAATCGATCGGCCTGGGCCTCGTTGAACCCGGCGTGGGGCTGAAGCGAGTAATGGAACTCGTGGAAGCCATCCTGCCCGGCTCGGTAGTTGGTCTCCCAGTAGTTGTTCATGACGTATGAATACAATGTGGCACTCGGTTCGAAGTGCTCGATCCAGCCTACTACCGTCGGGTCCGTGCTCACTTGGCCGAACTGAACCATCGGCACATCTACCGATACGAACGTGACGCCGATCTCTCTGTTGTGGATATCCAC
>JBDGYW010000506.1:0-5176 GCA_039588935.1 Gemmatimonadota bacterium
GGACAAACCGACGATCCCCGAAGCGCACTAGGCCGGGCGGCGGAGATTCTCGCCGAGCGTGCGCGCTCCACGTTCGTCAAGCCGATGACGATCGTCCACCTGTATGACTGGGCCGGCGATCTCGAGAAGGCGTTCGAATGGCTGGAACGAGCCTACGAGCTACACTACCACGACGTGGCCTACCTTGCGGTGTTGTTCGGGTCCGACGCGTTCCGGGCCGACCCGCGCTACCGCGAGATGTTGCAGCGGGTGAACCTACCGCTACTGGACTAGGCCCGGCAGTGAAGAGACATTCGACCACAATAAGGTGAGACGCCAACGCCAGCGCCGAACAACCGGGTAACACAGTTCAGAAGTCGTAGCCATCATCTCTTTCGGGCCGAAGAGTGCGAGCAATGATAGGTACGATGGAACCGATGCTGTTCCAGACCTTGGTCGAGGTTGGCGCATATCGCCACATCCGACATCCGCTTTACGCGTCGCTTTTGTTCTTCGGCTGGGGTGTGTTCTTCAAGGGTCTCGATTTGCCGAGTGTTGTGCTTGCGTTGGCGGCGACGGCATTCTGGATCGCCGCAGCGCGATACGAAGAGCATTTCAACGTCGCTCATTTCGGCGCTGCGTACACTGAGTACATCAAGCGCACGAAGATGTTCGTCCCGTTCGTGCTGTGAGAGCCTACTGCACGGCCAACTCTCTGGCCCAACGAAGTACGCATCCAGATTCGTCACGGAGGACCCACTTGGAACGTTCGACAGTCGGTTCATCCGCCGCATCAGCCACAGACCCAAACTGAGACCCACCCCCTCCACTGCGTCACGCGAGCCCAACGAAGGACCCGGGCCAACACCCACCGAAAGTGCCTACGGCCCAGCACTGAGATTTCCAGTGTTGCGATGGACAGGATTTGACCGGGGACAAGCGGTGGCCCTTCCATCACAGGGGTTCCCGCAGCGCCGCTATCCCACTACAATTATCGTTGATCGACTATCGATGAGTGACTATCGATGAATGACTAACAACGAACGGTAATGATGTCGACTGCACTTGCAAAGGCGGACAAATGAAGAACGATGAGGCCCTTGGGTTCCTGCCGCTCACTCCCGCGACATTCCACATCCTGGCCACCGTTGCCGCCGGCCCGATGCACGGGTACGCCATCAAGCGCGAGGTAGAACACCGCACCAACGGCGTCGTGCGTCTCGGTGCCAGTACCCTCTATGCGGGAATCCAGCGGATGGAGCGTGAGGGCCTCCTCGAGGAGGTGTCGCCTCCGGAAGAGAGCCGCCAGGATGTGGGCTCGCGCTGGCGATTCTATGAGATCACGGACCTCGGCCGAGAAGTGCTGGATATGGAAGTGGCGCGACTGGAGAGCGATCTGGAACTGGTCCGTGCGCGCATCCCAGGCACGCACGCGAGGCAGACGTCGTGACTACGCCTCGCCGGTCGGAGAGTAGGGGCAGCTTCCCGCTCAGAATCCTATTGTTAGCCTTCCCCAGATCACTCCGACGGCGATGGGGAACGGACATCGTGAGGTTTCTGTCCAGCCAACGCGAGGAGCCGCGGTACAAAGGGGGAGCGTTCGGCGCCCTCCGCTTCTACAAGGATGTGCTGGGCGACATGCTGTCAAACGCAGTCAGGCATACGGCTTTGTCCCTACGCACCGCGCTTGGCGGAGGCAAACCGCCCCGGAAGCGCTTCGGTAAGATGCGGGACCAGTCCGGGGAAAGAGCCGGCCTTTTTGACGGGTTTTTCCAGGACATCCTCTTTGCGAAGCGCGTACTGATCCGGTCGCCGCTGTTCACCCTCACCGCCGTGGCCACGCTCGCCGTCGGCATCGGCGCCAACGTTGCCATGTTCAGCGTACTGGATGCGGTGCTGTTCCGAGCCCTACCCTACCCGAGCCCCGAGCGACTGGTGTACGGCAGGATGACCCGCGGCGCGTGGGTCAACTCCACCGTCTCTTATCCCGACTACATCGACTTCCGGGACCGGAGTGACGCCTTCGAGTCACTGGCCTTGATCCGTAGCGGTCTGCAGGCGTTTCTCATCACGGGTTTCAGTGAGCCGGAGCGCACAAACGGCAACTGGATCACCGTCGATTTCTTTCGTGCGCTGGGCGTCGATCCACAGCTTGGGAGGCAGTTCACCGTCGACGAAGGGGAGCCCGGGGCGCCCGATGTGGTGTTGATCAGCCACGGCTACTGGCAGCGCCGGTTTGGAGAGTCCCCCGAAGTGGTGGGCCGGACCATCTCCATCGAAGGGTATGCCACCACCATCGTGGGCGTGATGCCCGCGGACTACAGATTCCGTTACGACACCGACATCTGGCTTCCGATTCGCGACGGATACATGGATACCGGGGGGAGAACGTCACACAGCTGGCAGATCGTGGGCCGTTTGCGCTCGGGTGTCGCGATGGAACAGGCCCAGGCGCAGGTGAACGTGATCGCCGAACAGCTTGAGGAAGCATATCCCGAATCGCATCAGAACAAGGGCCTGCTTCTGACGAGGTTGGACGAGGCGCTGGTGGAGGGCTACCGCCCCAATCTGATCTTGCTCATGGCAGCCACCGGCCTCGTGCTGCTCATCGCCTGCGGCAACGTCGCGAACCTGCTGCTTGCCCGCGCCTCTACTCGCAAGATGGAGCTGTCAGCAAGGGCGGCGCTGGGAGCATCGCGAGCAAAGTTGACCCATCAGTTATTGACGGAGAGCCTGCTCCTGGCATTACTCGCCGGCAGCGTCGGCACGGTGCTCGCCCTGTGGCTGCAGCGGCTGATTATCCTCTTCATGCCTATGGATTCTCTGGGAATCAGAGAGATAGGAATGTCGGCCCCGATGCTCGGGTTCACCCTCGTGGCATCGCTCGCCACAGCCATCGTGTTCGGCGTAGGGCCGGCACTCACTGCGTCTTTGGCAAATCCTGCCGCGGCTTTAACCAGTGGCCTCCGGACTTCGGCTCACGGTCGGGCTACCCGAATCAGGAGTGGACTGGTGGTGCTGCAAGTCGCACTCACGGTTGTGCTCATCGTCGCGTCGGGACTTCTGCTGCGCAGCTTCGTGCGATTGCAGGGCGTGGATGTCGGGTTCGATCCCGAGAACCTCCTCACCGCCAGGGTCCAGATCTCCTCCTCGGAGTACGACGCCGCGGGGCAAACACAGTTCTACCGCAGCCTGTTCGAGCGCATCCGGTCGATCCCGGGAGTGGAAGCCGCTTCCGCCATCAGCCACATCCCTGTCCGTCACCCGTTCATGGATTGGTCTGTCTGGGATCCGGAGAGTCCTTCCCAAGACCCCGACGAACGGCTCAGCGTATACTCGCGCACCGCGCAGCCAGGATACTTCGAAACGATGGGTATCCCGATAGTGAGGGGTCGCGATCATGAATACGCAGACGGCGCAGACCCTCAAACGCTATTGGTGATCAACCAGGCGGCTGCCGAACGACTTTTTCTCGGTCAGGATCCCGTCGGTCGCTTTGTGAGTATCTACAACCATGTTACCGATCCGTTCACAGCACAGATCATCGGTGTGGTCGGTGACGCCAGAATCACCTCGCTCGACCGCCCTCCGGCACCTCAGATGTATTTTTGCTCGGCGTGGTCCACAATGAACCTGATGGTGCGAGCCTCGGGCAATCCAACGTCGCTGGCAGCACCAATCCGCGCCGCGGTGCTCGAGCTCGACTCGGATGCCCCACTCTTTGATGTGGCCCCCATGAGCGACATTCTCTCCGTGTCCCTCGACAGAAACCGAGCGGTGAGTTTCACGATCGCGCTCTTCGGCGCCGTGGCATTGTTGCTGGCGGCGATCGGGCTCTACGGAGTGCTCGCCTACTACGTGACCAGGCGCACGCAGGAGATCGGAGTTCGCGTGGCATTCGGAGCTACCGGTGGCAATGTCATTCGGTCGGTCGTCGGTCGCGGACTCGTTCTGGTTGCTGCCGGGCTGGCCATCGGGCTGCCAGGCTCGGTCGGCATAGCGCAGTTGCTTCAATCGCAGCTCTACGACGTGGCACCGACCGATCTCCTCACCTACACCTGCGTTGTCGCATGCATGCTGGTGATTGGAACAGTAGCGTGCCTTGTTCCGGTCAGGAGGGCGGTGAGAATAGACCCGGTGGTTGCGCTCAAGGCCGAGTAGTGAGGATTAACAATCCTCTGTACGTCTCAGGAGACTCGTGAGACGGGGGCTCCGAGGCCGATGTGCTTCAAGTGAGCGTGGTTTTTTGTCATGGGCGGTGGCGGATTCGTCGCGCAGCGGACGCGAGCGGTGGGCGGGGCAAAGGGGCGTCCACCTTCGACCTCCGGTAGGTGAGAGCGTCCGCAACGTCAGAATAACAACGCTACAGAGTGAAAATTGACGTAGCGATGGTGGACATGTTCCCACAGATCAACCGGAAACGTCACAGAAAACCTCACTAGGAAAATCGCTCTACGTTGCCGCATCTGAGTACGACTTGGGGATGCACTTAGTCGTAGGGCAGGTCTTGGGCGCCGATGCAACAAACACTGCGTCGGTGTTAGCCGCAATCTGCAGTTGATGCGCTGAAACCAACCACTGCCGAGCAGCGTAGGGTCCGGTAGAAAGTCTATTAAATAGACTCTCAGTCTACCTTCTAGACCCGGGGTGAACATGCCGCGCAACGCACCATTGGGTGAGTTCGAACAGCTCTTAATGCTGGCTATTCTGCGTCTGAGGGAAGACGCGTACAGCCTGGCTGTACGCCGCGAACTGGAGCAGCGTGCACATCGCACCGTTTCGCGTGGTGCCTTCTACGCGACGTTGGACCGGCTCGAGAGCAAAGGGCTGGTCAAGTGGAAGTCCATGCCGCCTACCGACTCGAGGGGCGGCATGCCTCAACGCCGTTTCGAGGTTACGCCAGCCGGCATACACATCCTCCAGACATCGAGGGAAACGTTGCTCGACATGTGGCATGGCCTCGAGTCGGTACTGGAAACGTCTCGGTGACCTCCGAGCCGAAACCCCTGCTGCCTCCGAAGAGCGCCGAGTTCCTGCTGTGCCGGTTGCTTCCCAAGGACGTCACCGGACTCTCCATGATCGGCGATCTCAGAGAAGAGTACAAAGAGCTTGCGCTAAAGACAGACAAAACGACTGCCAACCACTGGTACTGGCGCACGGTGATGACAACTTCGAGTCGGTACAACTGGATTCGCCT
>JBDGYW010000507.1:0-5163 GCA_039588935.1 Gemmatimonadota bacterium
GCACTTCTTTGAGGATGC
Source organism: Gemmatimonadota bacterium (assembly GCA_039588935.1). Classification (GTDB taxonomy): domain Bacteria; phylum Gemmatimonadota; class Gemmatimonadetes; order Gemmatimonadales; family GWC2-71-9; genus JBDGYW01. The sequence continues at coordinate 19 of JBDGYW010000507.1, forward strand.
TGGGCAACACCTCCCAGTCCAGCATGAACCCGAAGAGATATTCATCACCCGTCAGATTCGCTCGGATCGTGTAGACGAACATCCCGCTCGCGTTGAATGGCACACCGAAGAAGATCCCAAAGGGGTCCCTCTCCACATCGTAATTGGAATTCGCGTGCGCAAGGATCGCATCCCTTATCCACTCCAGTTCCCCTCGTCCTGGTGGTGCACCGGCAGTCTCTATCTCGCCGGTGCTCCTCTTGATCCTGAATGCGTACTCCAGATCGGGCACTGGGGGGCACGGGCATCGAGGATTGCGCGGCGCTCCTATCAGCACTGACGGGTGTCTGAGAGTCTCCAGGTCCACCTGGTACGAGTGGCCTAATGGCGCGAAGACATCAGCCAGGGAGACCTCAATGATCCAAACTGCCCAATCCTGGTATCTCCAGCTTGCCAGCAACGCATAGTCGCGCAGGGTCTTCTGCGCGGTGGCCCTGTGAGAGCGAGCGGAATCGAATGCTTGGTACCCAAGAATGCCAGCGAGCACGAGAGTTGACAGGAGCAAAACGTAGAGCGGTAACGCCCGCCTCGATCCACTGACAATCTGGCGACTGGCTGGCATGCGGATGGTCCTCCGATTCGGTCATAAGTATACGCCGACGCACTACTTGGCGGGACATTCAGAGACGTGAGAGTTGGTTGTGGGAAATGTGAGAGAACTATGAAGGGAGATCACCCCGTAAGCTCTTGGGCACATTTTGGGCACATGGAGCCGCAGACAGACGCAAACAGACGGGGTCAGACGCAAAAGGTCCCGGTGATTTTCTCAAGAAACGTGGGCAGATCGAACCAGACGCAACCACACGCAAGACAATATGCAGAGCTTGAAAACCGCCGGGAGCAGTCCCTTCGGGGTGGACGCTTTCGGCTCGGCTCCGCCGAGCCGCGTCTGCTTAGCAGTCGCGATAGCGACTGCCCGCAACTGAGTCCCCGGCCCTCCGTCGTGATAAATCAACAACTTACAAACCCTCTCCGGTGGAGAGGGTTTTTGTGTTTGGGCTTTTTGAAGGTGATGATCTCGAGAGGCTTGGGGGATACCGGTTCAATATGACAATACCGTCACGACTGTTGAGCGGCACGACTCCTGGGCAAGAACGATTGGAGCAGCATCGCTAACAGTACGAGCACCACACAACCGATCACGTTGTACCAGAGGTACGGAATGTCCGTGAACACAAAACAGGCGATCACCATCAACTCCGCGATTATCGCCGCCACAAACGTCGCGGTGCCGCCGACACGTTTCACGTAAAAGGCCAACAGGAAAATCCCGAGGATCGTGCCGTAAAAGAGCGAGCCAAGGATGTTGACCGCCTCGATTAACGATCCCAGTCGGTTGGCGAAGAGGGCGAACATAATGGCGTAGCAGCCCCAGAACACCGTTGCGGCCTTCGACACCAGGAGATAATGGCGCTTCGAGGCGTCTTTCCGAAACATTCGCTTATAGAGGTCGACCACCGTAGTTGAAGCCAGGGCGTTCAACTCGGCCGACGTTGACGACATCGATGCCGACAGGATGGCGGCGAGCACCAGTCCGATCAGCCCGGCGGGCAGGAAAGTGACGACGAAACTCAGGAAGATGTAATTGGTGTCGTTCGTATCGGCGCCTGGATTCGCCTGCCGCATAAGCGCCAGCGCCTCTTCCCTGAGTTCGAGCTCTGCAGCTCTCGACTGCTGCACCGAGCGGGCGGCTTCCTGCACCATCGCCTCATCTCCCGCTTCACTCGCTGACAGCATATCCCGAAGGAGGACCTGCTTTTCCAGATGAATGCTCTCGTACTCGGTTTCCAGCCTTGAGTACTCTTCCGCATGAACACTTGCCTTGACGTTCGCCTCTTCGACTGGATTGAAAAACAGCGGTGGCGCAACGAACTGATAGAAGACGAAAATCATCGCGCCGATGAACAGGATGAAAAACTGCATCGGCACCTTGACGATGCCGTTGGTGAGCAGACCCAGCCGGCTCTGCGCGATGGAACGCCCCGACAGGTAACGCTGCACCTGCGACTGATCGGTCCCGAAATAGGAGAGGGCGAGGAATGTACCGCCGATGAGCCCCGTCCAAAAGCTGTAGCGGTCGCGCCAGTCGAAATCGAACGTGATGGCGTTCAGTTTGCCCATCTTGCCCGCCACGTGGGCGGCGTCGAGCACCGAGACATCGGACGGCAGCAGGCGGAAGATCATTACGAGCGCCGCGGCCATCCCGGTGGTGATGATGAGCATCTGCAGGAGATGGGTCTTGTTCACCGCCTCGGTGCCGCCGGTCGTCGTATAGAGAGTGACCAGTGCGCCGATGACGAATATTGTGAGACGGACGTTCCAACCGAGGATGACGGAGAGGATTAGTGCGGGCGCGAGAATGGTGAAGCCCGCGGCCAGCCCCCGTTGGATGAGGAAGAGGACACTCCCAAGTACACGGTTCTTCAGGTCGAATCGGCCCTCGAGATACTCATATGCCGTGTACACCTTCAGGCGGTGAAAAAGAGGCACCGCAGTAACCGAGAGAATGATCATCGCGATGGGCAGCCCGAGGTAGAACTGCACGAACCGCATGCCATCGACGTACGCCTGGCCGGGAGTCGAAAGGAAGGTGATGGCGCTGGCCTGGGTGGCCATGATGGAGAGCGTGACCATGTACCAGGGGGTGGCTCTGTTCGCGAGGAGATAATCCTTGATGTCTCTTTGGCCGCGGGTCTTCCAGATACCGTAAACGACGACGAAAGTGAGGAAAGAACTCAGGACAACCCAGTCGATCGAACTCATGTGGTCAGGCCGGCCGGTGAGGTGGGGTGTCGGCTGAAAACATGCCTATCGGAACACCCACGTGAAGACCGAAAAAAGGACAATGAGAAACACGAGATTCAAGAACACCACTGTGTACCACGTTCGCCATGACGAAAACAGCGGCGGCGGTTCTTCCGTGGCATCGGGCCAATCTTCGTCATCCCGCCGCTCAATTTCCATCGTATTTCCCCGCCGAGATCATGTTGACGAACAGACGGTAGGCTCCAGGGACACCCGCCGGCAATTCACGGAACCACGAGTAGCCTGTGTATACGAACGCGCCTTCGCCATAGCGAGCAAAGAGCAAACCACCGGAAAGCTCTGGCTCGCCCGGATCGTGACCTGACAATACCGGCTCGTAAGAGTTGTCCCACTGGCTGGCGAAATATAGGCCGCGCTCCTGTACCCAGCCCTCGAAATCGTCTTCGGTAATCTCGTTCGGGAAGTGCAGGAGCTGATGATCGGAATCTACGAACGAAATTTCGGCGGTCTCGTCGGTTATTCTCCCGCGGCCGATCGTGAATGGATAAGGGCCAATGTCCTCTGCCAACAGGCCGGAGCTCACGTTGTACTGAACGATGAGAGTACCGCCGGTTCGCACGTACTCCATCAAACGTGACCGTGCGTACGGCAGCCGTTCGCGCGTATTGTAGGCGCGAACACCGGTAATGATGGCGTCATACGATGAGAGATCGGCGTTCTCGAGTAATACGTCATCGAACTCGACCACGTCGTAGCCAAGATTGCGCAGGCCGGCGGGAATCTCGTCGCCCGCACCCATCACGTAGCCGATTTGACCCTCCGGTCTGTCCATCTGCACCTCCACCGCTAGAATCCGGGCTTCGGGGAAGTAGGAAACGGTGCCGGTGTGGGGGTAGGTGATTTCGACCAGTCCCCCGCGATATGTCTTGCCGGCCACTGTCGCTTCCGCACTCAGGACCGCCGCACCTGCTGTACCGTCACCATCCTCCGGCGGTGATACCTGGAAATCGGCTGAAGTCTCCTCGTACTTGTCCGCCAGGGAGAAGGGAACCACGGAGGGTGAAATGCGCCACCCCGCAGGTCCGGTGAGCCTCAGCTGACCGGAAACGCCGGCGGTTTGGCCCTTCACCCTCACTGTCACCGTTCGCGGTGTGTTGGTGGTAAACACGGCGACCTTTTCATCGAGGTTTAGGGTGACCGGGGGGCGGATCTCTAGTTCGCGATAGAGTTCTCCGTCGACTCGGTCGGTCCATCGGTACTGCAGCGGTGCTTGATATTCAAATCTCTGCGAACCGCTGCGGAAGGTGAATACAGCGCTCAGTGTCGGTGGATTCTCCGCAAGGCCGACCATCTGCTGATCGGGGATCGCAAACGCGCCGGGCGAGGGTTCCGCCCGCAACCAGTATGGCTGGGAGACCGGGAACTCGCCGGGAATGAGAAACGCCAGTTCAACCGCCACCGGAATGTTGTTTTGCAGTACGGCGCCGATTGCCGTATCAGCCGCGCCCGTCGTGACTCCGATACTCTCGAGTGTGAATGGCACATCGGAGCGGTTCACCACGGTTGCCCGCAGCGTCAGGGAGTCACCCGGTGAGAAAGCGTAGTCCTCGCTTATCGCTTCCATCCAAAGGCCGGCGCAGGACCGGATCAGTTCCAGGAGTTCGCTGCGTTTCTGTTCAACCCAAACGTCCTGTTCGAGTTCGCCCATCTCGCCATGAACTTGCAGTAATGCCGGAACGGATGCAGCGGGTTCACGCGGATCGAACGTCGCGACAATACCGTCCAGCATCCGACCGATGGCCGCGCCGCCGGGTACCCGCTTCCAGCTGGTTTCGATGCCGTCCATTATATCGCTGGACGGAGCATCGCCCTCGACCAGGGTGAAGTTTTCGAAGCGTTCACCGCGCCTGCCAGCCGAACCGAACCCCTGGGTCTTGTGCATTGACCGGCTCCGGGCTGCGATTTCCGGATACGATTCGCCGAGGAGCGGGTTGTAATCCCCGATATCCACCCTGATGGTGGCGCCCGCCGGTTGCCCGCCTCTGCCGAAACTGTTCCAGAACAGCCGCCTCACCTGCCAGGTCTGGGTCAACCGCAGCTGCTCTGGGAATAGTGCGGGGTCGGAGGCGGCGTGGAACGCATCCACCGCGAGCTGCGCCGACGCCGTATGGTTGCCGTGTCCCCCGGAAGCACTTTGGGGAAAGCGCGTGACAATGATGTCAGGTCGGAACTTCCTGATCACCCAGACCATATCCGCAAGGATTTGTTCTTTGCCCCAGAATTCGTACGTCTCTTCCGCTGTTTTCGAATACCCGAAATCGATGGCGCGTGAGAAAAACT
>JBDGYW010000508.1:0-5158 GCA_039588935.1 Gemmatimonadota bacterium
AGGCGTGAAGGAGGAAGAGTAGTGGGCCAAAAAACCCATCCATACGGGTTCCGGCTTGGAATCGTCAAGCCGTGGAGGTCACGCTGGTTTGCCGGCAGTGATTTCCCAGACTTCTTGCGGGAAGATGAGCTGATTCGGAAGTACTTGACGTCACGTCTTGCGCACGCAGCGATCTCTGAGGTGCATGTCGAGCGCAAGCCGGGAAGGGTGTCTGTCACGATCTTCACCGGTCGTCCCGGTGTCGTGATTGGCAAACGTGGCGCTGAAGTTGACAAGCTCAGAGATGAGTTGAATCAGCTGACCGACAAGGAAGTTGGGATCAACGTTGAAGAGATCAAGCGTCCGGAATTGGATGCGCAGCTGGTCGCAAACAACGTGGCCCATCAACTAGGTCAGCGAATCGCATATCGGCGTGCCATGAAGCGGTCGGTACAGAGCGCGATGCGGATGGGGGCGAAGGGAATCAAGATCAAGTGCGGTGGTCGGTTGGGCGGAGCAGAAATCGCTCGGATCCAGAGTTTCCACGAGGGTCGCGTGCCACTGCATACACTGCGTGCCAACGTGAGCTATGCGACGGCCACTGCGCGCACCACTGCTGGAGCAATCGGCGTGAAGGTCTGGATCTTCATGGGTGAGGTAGTCGAGGACGCGCGAGGGCGCACCTACAGTACGGGATCATAACCATGTTGGCTCCGAAGCGTGTGAAGTACCGGAAACAGATGAAGGGACGCAACCGCGGTACGGCTCAGCGTGGCAATACGGTGAGCTTCGGTAACTACGGCTTGATGTCTTTGAATGCCGGCTGGATCACCAATAGGCAGATTGAAGCGGCGCGTGTTGCGTTGACGCGTACCATGAAGAGAGGCGGCAAGGTCTGGATCAGGATATTCCCAGACAAACCGCTGACCAAGAAGCCCGCGGAGACCAGGATGGGCAAGGGTAAGGGTAATCCTGAGTACTGGGTTGCAGTGGTGAAGCCAGGCAGAGTCATGTTCGAGGTCGAAGGGGTGTCCGAAGAACTCGCTCGCCGAGGGCTTCAACTCGCATCGGCAAAATTGCCGGTGAGGACCAGATTCGTGAAGCGTGAGGTTAGCTAGACTATGGCGCTGAAGGATGCAGAACACAGACCGCTCGAAGCTGCTCAGATACGGGAACTCGAGACGAGCGAGCTCAAAGAGGAAGTTGAGCGCCTCAAGGAAGCACAGTTCAGGCTGAAGTTTCGGTCGGCAACTGAGACGATAGACAACCCTCTGCAGTTTCGAGTGATGCGCCGCAACATTGGGCGCATGATGACGATACTCCGCGAGAGGACGGAGCAATGAGTCAAGACACTACCACGCGCGCACGGCGAAAGGTCCGGACAGGCGTTGTCGTGAGTGACAAGATGAACAAGACGATTGTTGTCAAGCTCACACGCCGGTTTGCGCACGCTCTCTACGGAAAGCGAATCACGCGGACGAAGAAGGTGTGTGCCCACGACGAACACAATGCGGGAGTGGGAGACACCGTACGTATCATGGAAACGCGGCCTCTGTCTAAGACGAAGCGGTGGCGCGTCGTCGAAGTCGTGGCGCGAGCGGAGTAGGAGGGTACGTCCGTGGTTCAACAGGAATCGATGCTCAAGATCGCCGACAACTCGGGTGCCAAGAAGGCGTTGGTGATCAGAGTGCTTGGCGGGAGCCGAAGGCGGTACGCCGGACTGGGCGACATTGTCGTCGTAACGATCAAGGACGCTCTGCCGGCTGGTCAGGTGAAGCGTGGCGAAGTGGTTCGGGCGGTGATAGTTAGGACAGCGAAGGAAACGCGTCGGAAAGACGGGAGCTACATCCGGTTTGATGACAATGCTGCAGTCCTGATCAATGATGCACGTGAGCCCCGAGCGACCCGAATATTCGGGCCCGTTGGTCGGGAATTGCGCGAGAAACGGTTTATGAAGATCGTGTCGCTCGCGCCGGAGGTGCTGTAGACAATGCGAGGGAGGCGAAACATATCCCGGAGCAGCCGCGGCGGAGAGACGGTCGTGCGGCAGAAAATGTTCATCACAAAAGGCGATCGCGTCCGCGTGATGACCGGGGAAGATGCGGGCACCGAAGGCACCGTGATCCGCGTACTCCCTAAGAAGGGCAGGGTGGTGGTTGAGGACGTGAATGTTATCACCAAGCACAAGCGCGGATCCGGAAACGACGAAGGCGGCATCCTCCACTACCCGGTGCCTATCGATGTCTCGAACGTAATGTTGCTCGATCCCAAGACAGGTGAACCGACGAGGGTGCGTCGCCAAAAGGACAAGGATGGAACGGTAGAGCGCTTGAGCAAGAAATCAGGGCAACCGATTCCCAGGAACCGGTAACGAGTATGGCAAAGACGAAAGAGAAGAAAGAGAAGAAAGAGGCCGAGAAGGCTGAGGCTCCAGAGACGCAAGGTAGTGAGCCCGGGCCGGCGCCGCGTCTTTTCGAGTACTACAAGAGCACGGTGTGTGAGAAGCTATTGAAGGAGTTTGAGTTCACAAATCCACATCAAACTCCACGGCTCATCAAGATAACGCTCAATGTTGGGCTCGGTGACGCGCAGAAGAACCCCAAGCAGTTGGATGCCGTTGTTTCAGAGCTGTCAGTTGTCGCAGGGCAACGGCCGGTTGTTACTCGCGCGAAGAAGGCGATCTCGAACTTTTCCCTGCGCACGGGAATGCCGGTTGGAGCAACTGTTACGCTGCGCGGTGCGATGATGTGGGAGTTTCTCGACCGGTTCATCAGCGTGACCGTGCCCCGAATCCGAGATTTCCGCGGCTTTGCAACAAGCTCGATGGATGGACGCGGCAATTACTCAGTCGGCATCAAGGAACAGATGGTGTTTCCGGAGATCGACTACGACAAGGTAGAGAAGATCCACGGTATGGACATCACGTTTGTAACTAGTGCGGGCAAAGATGACGTCGGTATGGCATTGCTGCGAGAATTGGGAATGCCGTTCCGCGGGCAGACTACAGTCCGGATCGGATAGGGGACGCTCAGATGGCGAAGAAGTGCCTCGTAGAGAAAGCAAAACGCAAACCACGTTTTGAGGTGCGGAGATACAATCGATGCCAACGTTGCGGCCGGCGTCGGGGATATCTCAGAAAGTTCGGCGTTTGCCGAATCTGTTTTAGAGAATTGGCTCTTCGGGGTGAGATCCCCGGAGTCCGCAAAGCCAGCTGGTGAAAGGACCGGGTCCGACTATATGAGTATGACCGACCCAGTCGCCGATATGCTGACTCGCATCCGCAACGCCTGCAGGGCGGGGCACAAGCGAGTAGACATGCCGGTGTCGAGTTTCAAGACTGAGATCGCGCGGTTGTTGCGTGAGAACCATTACATTCAGGATTACAAAGTCCTAGATGACGGTGCTCACGGGCGGTTGCGCATCTTCCTGATGTACCACGAGGACGCGCCGGTTATCCGTGAGGTTAGGCGCGTATCGAGACCGGGGCTACGGCGCTACGTGAAGGTGAAGGAAATCCCGCGCGTCAAAAACGGTCTGGGAATGGCGATTCTCTCGACGCCGCAAGGTGTCATGAGCGACCGCGATGCTCGCCGCGCGAAGGTTGGTGGCGAACTCGTGGCTGTGGTCTGGTAGGAGGGCGCTATGTCTCGGATTGGAAAGCTGCCAGTCGCGATTCCCAAAGGTGTCACAATCGAGTTCGAGGGCTCGCACGTGACGGTGAAGGGCCCCAAGGGTGAACTGAGCCGGACGTTGCATCCCGAAATCACGGTTGGCATAGACGACGACCGGATCGTGGTGACTCGGCCCTCGGATCAGAAACGCCACCGGGCTCTGCACGGACTCACGAGAAGCCTCATCAACAACATGGTTGGCGGTGTGAGCGCCGGGTTCAGCAAGACTCTCGAGATTCACGGCGTCGGCTACAGAGCCGAGCCTGCCGATTCGGGTGTTCGGCTATTCGTGGGGTACTCGCATCCGGTGGAGTACAAGGCCCCCGAAGGAGTCGCCATCACTGTTGAAGCCCCAACGAAGCTGAAGGTAGAAGGCATCGACAAAGAATCCGTGGGCCAAGCAGCCGCCGAGATCCGCAAGGTTCGGCCGCCGGAGCCTTACAAGGGCAAGGGCATCAGGTACGAGGGCGAACACGTCCGTCGTAAGGCGGGGAAGACGGGAGCGAAAGCATGAGGTCCATTCGAAAGCCCAAGACGCAACGCGACCGCCGGTATCGGCGGCACCTGCGTGTTCGCAAGAAGATCAGCGGTACTGGCGAACGCCCGCGCTTGGTGGTGTTTCGCTCTCTCAAGCACACGTACGCTCAGCTCGTCGATGACGAACGCGGTCACACGCTGGTTGGCACGAGTGACATGTCTCCCGGTATGGCCACCGATGAGAGTGGCAAGGTCGGAGTCGCTTTCTCTGTAGGGAGGTCGATCGCGATACGCGCAAAGGAGTTGGGCATCACACGGGCGGTTTTCGATAGAGCCGGATACCTCTATCACGGTCGGGTGAAAGCAGTTGCTGACGGTGCACGCGAAGGCGGATTGGAGTTTTAAAGATATGGCGCAAGACAAAGGACGCGGTGGACGACGAGAGCGGCGTGAGCAAGAATCCGACCTCGTTGAGAACGTGATTGCGATCAACCGCGTTGCCAAGGTGGTCAAGGGTGGTCGCCGATTTTCCTTCAACGCCTTGGTGGCGGTTGGAGATGGCGCCGGCACGTTCGGTGTAGGCATGGGAAAGGCCAACGAAGTGTCGGAGACAGTGCGTAAGGCCGTTGAAGCAGCCCGGCGCAACATGAAAAAGGTCCCCCTGGCAGGCACGACGGTTCCGCACGAGATTATCGGCAAACACGGTGCCGGAAGGGTCCTTCTCAAGCCCGCTTCGTCCGGTACTGGCGTCATTGCGGGCGGGCCAGTGAGAGCTGTGCTCGAGTGCGCCGGAGTGACAGATATCCGCACGAAGTCGCTGGGCTCGCCCAATGCGCTCAATATGGTCTGGGCCACAGTGGATGGATTGCACCGTCTCGTGACTCCCGAGATCGTCGCGCGCGAACGCCGGCTGGATGTGTCGGAGATTGACTACCGACCGCGGCAGCGGGAGAAGGAGGCGGAGAGTGCCTAAGGAAACCACCAAAAGCACCAATGGTGCGGCTGCCGACGAGAAGAAGACTACCAAGAAG
>JBDGYW010000509.1:0-5147 GCA_039588935.1 Gemmatimonadota bacterium
AAACAATGCCGCGGTGAACTCGTTCAGGTCTCGTCGTCCGGAGTAGAGGCACAAGAGAGTCTGAGGCGGTACATCCGGAAGATCCCGAGGCGATACAACTATCGACGGCTCGCATCCGGCAGCTTCATACGAGATCCGAATCCGTCTGTCCACCCCGCCCGATCTTCGAGCAAAGACAAGCACGCGTCCGCCGCGCTGATGGGTGGCGAGTGCACCTGCGGCGATGATCTCTACGTGCGCACGTGGCTCCGCGCCCGACGAAAAAAAAGCCCCGCACAACGGCGCTGATCCCGCTAACCGTTCGACCCTTGTGCTCAGCGCGCGCTCAGCCTGGGAAACGAGAGCTAGTTCGATGCACAATCCCGATGTGAAGAGTTGCTCTTTCGAGAATCCCGCCCCGAGAAGAACGTCGGCAGTTTGGGAGAGGGGTACGATGATGCGATGTGCCCCGTACACCCAAGATTCGTTCGGCGCTGCTACTTCACCATGTTGATAGACAAGTTTGGGCCTGTTCTTCAGTATTGCCACCAGAAGCGGATGAGCAACGACAAGCGGGTTGGTATCGTCAGGGAAGGACCGCGTCAATCCGCGGCCCAAAAGACTCAAGCTCAATCCATGGCGATCGTATTCAGTGCCCGCTCGCATCCTGCTGTAAAGCGATGAGACAAGCCCGCTCATGCCGGCAGCACGATACACTCGTCGCAACGCGGACCACGCCAGCTGAGTTACCCCGTCTGAGGCCGAAAAGACATCTTCCACACGCCCAACACACTCCCGTGGCAGACAGTCAATGATCCCGTCGAGGTAGTGAGGGTGACCTCGGCCGATACTCGTGTAGAGAAAGTCGATCATTGGTCTATCGGTAAGAGCACGTGTTCTCCGTCCGCCGGTGCGGTGGACCATTTCTGTATCGTGTCAAGCAAGAAAGGTGCTACCCAAGACGCGCATCGAACAGAGGAAACCGGTTTGAAATCTCTTCTTACATTCAGACGTTCTACATGTAGATAGACTAGGTGTGACCATTCTCCAATATGCAACAATCTGGATATGGGAGAAACTCCGTGGCCAAACCGCATACCGACTTGCTGCCGGGTACGCTGGACATGTTGATCCTCCAAACCCTCGAGCCGCGTCAGATGCATGGATACGCCATTGCTAAGTCCATCCGAGCAGTAAGTGACGATGTCCTCGAGGTAGAACAGGGCTCGCTCTACCCTGCACTTTTCCGAATGGAGCGGAAGGGGTGGATCAAGCCCAAGTGGGGCAAATCGGAGACCGGAAGGCGCGTCAAGTTCTACCGCCTCACCGGACCTGGGCGAAAGCAACTGCAACTGCGGAAGTCAGCATGGGCGAATTTCGTGCAGGCTGTAGGTCGAGTGATGAACGGAGCGTAGAACATTCATGATGAAGATGTGGTCGTACTTGAGAGTCCGGCTCCGCAGTCTGTTCCGCCGAGGAGCCGTGTCACACGAGATCCGGAATGAGCTACGGACGCACGTTGAACAAGAAACCTTGGACTTGGTGAACGCAGGCTGGACAAAGCGTGAGGCTCGTTTGGAGGCGCAACGACGGTTCGGAGACGAAGAAGAGGTCTACGATAGATGCAGCGAACATTCCACACGAACCCCGGCTTCGCCCTGGCCGCCGTTCTGATGATAGGCATGGGCATCGGCGCGACCACGACGATCTTCTCAGTCGTCGATCATGTGCTACTTCGACCATTACCGTATCCACAACCCGAGCAGTTGGTCACTTTCGGAAAAGGCCGATCGGGATTGCCTATCCCTGATTATGTCGACATTCGTGACCGAACGAGTTTCCACCAATCACTCGGCGCAGTGTGGACACGAGAACAAGACATGACGGGAGCCGGGAATCCGGAGCGTGTAAACGTTGGCCAACTCACTAGGAGTTTCCTTTCAACTTTGGGTGCTCGGGCTTCGGTCGGTCGGCTCTTCCTGGACGACGACTTCTCCCCGGACTTCTCACGAGTTGTCGTGCTCAGCCATGGATTCTGGCAGCGCCGAATGGGAGGCAAGCAGAGCGCAGTGGGCCAGACATTGACGCTCGAAGGACAACCGTACGAAGTCGTCGGTGTGCTCGGGGAAAACTTCGTCGAACCCGAGGCGCTAGTCCGAGGTCGCGTGGACGTTTGGGTGCCGCTTGACCTCAACACTCCATTCTTGCAGACGCGCAATAGCTACGTGCTCAGGACGGTGGCTCGCCTCACTCCGGGGCTGTCCGGCAACAGTGCGCAAGAAGAACTCGATGCACTCGCTGAAACGCTCGCAAACGAGCACCCAGACGACAACCGCCGGTTGAACGGTTCCGCAGTTCAGTTCCCCCTAAGGACGCTGCACGAAGCCACCGTGCGAGATTTCGGTCAGACGTTGTCTGTGTTGATGGGTGCAGTCGGCTTAATGTTGCTCATCGCGTGCGCCAACGTAGCGAATCTGTATCTAGCACGGAGCACCGAACGGTCCCGGGAGATGGCGCTACGCACCGCGCTCGGTGCCGGGAAAGGACGGCTGCTAAGACTGCTGCTCACCGAGAGCGTGATGCTCGGCGTTGTCGGGGGCGTTCTGGGTGTTGTACTGGCCGTACTCGGCGTCAAGGCATTTACCGTGTTGAATGCCGGCGGCCTTCCACGAGTGGCTTTCGTTGCCGTCGACTGGCGGGTCGTGAGTTTCGCTGTGGTGCTGTCCATTCTCACCGGCATCCTGTTCGGACTCTTGCCGGCCTTGCGTTCGGCAAGATCGGACTTCTCATCCGCCCTCAGGGAAGGTGCCGTGAGCACGACCGGAACACGCAACCGAAACGTGACGCGAGACTCATTGGTTGTCGTCGAGATCGCACTTGCTCTGGTGCTTCTGGTCGGTGCAGGATTGCTGTTCAACAGCTTCCTCCATTTACGACGAGTGGACCCAGGGTTTGAAACCGAGAACGTGGTGACCGCCGAACTCAGATTCGGTTTGCCGTTCGGCTGGGGAAGCACCCGGTATGCCAACGCGGAAGCCAAGGCTCAATTCACGAGTGCGGTGCTGGAGGCGACGCGCCGCATCCCAGGTGTCGTGTCAGTTGGCGGCAGTCTCAGTTCACCGTTCAGCCCAGGATGTTGCTGGAGTACAAAGGTCTTCAGAAGTGACAGAGCTGCCGACTCCGTGGATAGCTGGATGCGACCCGTCACCCACGGATACCTGGAGACAATCGGCGCGAGGTTGATTACCGGCCGTATGCTCACGGCAAGTGACGACCAAGGCGAACCCTACAATGCCGACGTGAACGCTGAAGACGACCTGGGAGAAAGCTTCGTCTCAGCGATCGTGAACAACACGCTTGCACGCCATCTGTGGCCCAACGAATCGCCACTCGGTGGAGAATTGATCGGTGGAGGCCTCAGAGCACGTGTGGTCGGGGTTATTGACGATGTGAGCCAACTCCCACTCGACCAAATGGGCCAGTACGACCTGTACTTACCGTTCCTTCGCACCGGTACTGCCTTCGACAGGTTGGAGCTCGCTGTGGACTACCTCGGGTGTACCGAGATCGTGGCAGCCGCCATCAGGGCGGCTGTTTGGAACATCGACCCAGACCTTCCTGTGGGCACTATGCTGACCATGGACCAACGAATGGCTCGGTCGATGAACACACCTCGATTCTACTCGATTCTTTTCGTGGTATTCGCAGGTGTCGCATTTCTTCTCGCGGCGTCTGGCATCTACGCATCAATGACATACGTCGTCGGACAAAGAAAGCGGGAGCTCGGCATCCGTCTCGCGCTGGGTGGGAGACTGCGGAATGTGCTCAGGATGGCACTTGGACGTGGCGCAATGCTGACCGGACTCGGCGTCGTCATCGGCGCATGCGGGGCGTCGGCGCTGTTCCGCCTGCTCGACAGTCTTCTGTTCGGCATAACGACGACCGACATGACAACATTCTCGTCGGTGGCACTCCTGCTCGGCGTTGTCGCAATGCTGGCGTGTTACATACCGGCAAGGAGGGCTGCGTGCGCCGATCCGCTCGAGGTGTTGAGGGCGGAGTGACCTCCGCCTCACGACCTCTTGAAATGCACCAGCCTCTCAACCAGAAGATCCTGTACGTATTCAACCGGGCGTGTAGGCGTGTCGAAGTTGTTTGTGAGAATACTGAAAGCAAGCAACTCTTCATCTGATGTGGTGACATACCCCGAAAGGGCTCGCGCATTCGAGATGAAGCCGGTCTTCGCCCTGACGTTGCCTTCCGCGGCGGTACCACGCATGCGCCCACCAAGCGTACCATCGACGCCTGCAATCGGCAGCGCGTTGTAGAACACGTCGAAATCAGGGCGCAGTGCCATGGCGCGGAGAACGCGAACGATCGCCTCAGGGGCGAGGTAATTGTATCGTGACAGCCCGGACCCATCATAGTAGACGTAAGCGTCGTCGGGGATGCCCCATGCCGTCAGCGTGTTTTCCGCAACACGCCGGCCGGTACTCACACTCCCAGTATCGGTAGCGGCTGCACCAACAAAGCGAAGCAACATTTCGCCAATCTGGTTCTGACTCTCTTTCAGGAAGGGAACGAGGATTTCCTCGAGTGGGGGCGACTCATTAACGAATATCACGCTCCGGGAATCACATTCCCCGGCGTATTCGTCACGATCTTCCGGCTCACCGGATATTTCTATGCCCTCAGCCTCGAGGGTTTCTTGAAGTACGGTGATGAAGTACGCCGTCGGATCGTGCGGCGGCACATACCGCGTCACCAAGTCGGTGCCGATCCAAATTCTGCCACCCAGTTCCGCTTCCGTCGAGAACGGTCGACGTGCGGCCCAGACATCCACACCGGTGCTGTCGGCCGTTGTGACAGCCATATTTTGAAGCTCGAGGTATTCAGTCGCCGGCTCAAAAGCGACGTTCGCTGGCTCACCCGCGGACGTGCTCGGCGTGACTCGTAGACGGATCGCTCCTTCGTTGAGTAGCAGAGCACCGATCTCCGCCGAGTACGCGGCACCTAGATTGTCCCAAGCCCATCCCGGTCCAACGTGTGTGTCGTCGAACAGGTTATCATCGCCGACAATGTTGCCGTCTATACGGGTAACTCCCCGGGCCTTCAATGTGTCGGCCCAGACACGGAATACACCGGCTGGATCGCCGTCGGAAAACCGG
>JBDGYW010000510.1:0-5146 GCA_039588935.1 Gemmatimonadota bacterium
CGTCCGCCGCCCCGAAGCCCTCGACGAAGCTGTCGCCGAGGAAGGCGACCCGCCTCGTTCCCGGCGCCTTGCGGATCTCGAAGTCGTCTCCCCGGAATCCGTAGAGGTTGAGCGAGATGAGATTCTCGAAGCCGTCCGGATCGGAGATCCACGCGATCTTCACGTTGCGCAACGGCCCCATCGGCTCGTAGGAGAAGACGTCGGTCGGATCGTTTCCGGTCTTCGCTACCTCCTCGAGACCCCCGAATATCTCGAGCGGCGTGAACTGGATGCGGTTGAAGTTGCGGACTTGCGGAACGGGGAAGATCAAGCGGGCCGCAAGCTCGCATAACCCGAGTGTCACGCTCAGCAACACGAGGATCGGCAGCCAGCGGGGAACTCTTCGCATGCCGGGCGCACTATACCGGCTGGTGCGTCGGGGCGCGACCGGCTCGCGGTAGGTGTCGTCGCCGGCCTTCAGAAGCATGGGAGTTTCAGGCTGCGTTCTGGCGGCACGTCCGAGTATGGAGGTCATGTCAAAGCCCAGTGGGGATCCCGCATCAGGAGATAGCTTCGGCACGGTGCTGGAAGACGTCACCATCGACGCAACGACCCGAAAGCTCGATTCTCTCATCGGCCGCAATCTGACGGAATCGTATTTATCGGACGCCTCGAAAACACCGCTCAAAATCCCTATCGCATCATCATTCCCCTCACTACCACCTCCGAATCAGGAATGAGAACAGGTTGCTGTAGTCGTCCGTCCACACGGGAACGTGCATCACGTCCACGCGCCGGGTCCACGCGATGTCGAGCGCGGCCGGGGGAAGGCCCAGCGCGCGGCTGCGCTGCTCGAGCTTCCGCTCGAGCCGGTGGATCTTCCCACCATCCCGGGCGAGCAGGACCCACTTGGCCCGCTGGCTCTGGTGGCGGCGAGCACGGCGCGTCAGAACCTGGATGCTCTCTAGCCCGACTTCCAGGCCCATTCGTGCGACCAGCTGCAACAGGTCGAAGTGGCGGCCCGATACGTGGACCGCGAGCAGACCATCCGGTGCCAGGGCGGCCACGTAGTGCTCGAACGCCTCGTGCGTCAGAAGATGAACCGGAACGGCGTCACTATTGAAGGCATCGACGATCAGCACGTCAAAGTCCTGCGGCGTATCCCGCGCCTGCTCTCTGGCGAGAGCGACGCGTGCGTCTCCGAGAGCGATCTCGATCTCGGCCGGGCTCTCCCTCAGATAGCTGAAGTCACCGGAGTCGCGCGCGATGTGAATGACCGCTGGATCGATCTCGTAGAATCGCATTAGATCGCCGGCGCGCGCATAGGCGGCCAGCGTTCCGACTCCGAGGCCGATTACACCGAGACGCGTCGCCTCGGACCGCCCGCGCGAATCCAGAGCCATGCCCAGGCCCGTGGCACGGCCGTAGTAGGACGTGGGCAAGCTGCTGCCCCGCCTGTCGAGGAACTGAACGCCGTGCAAGGTGCTGCCATGCATCAGGTGACGCTGCCCCCCTGCTTCGGTGTCGATCTGCATGACTCGCAGAACGCCGAAGAACCCCCGCTGCTGATGATGTACCTGAGGGTTCGAGCGAAGCATCTGCGCACCCGAGAAGCCGATCACGCCAAGGGCCAGCGGTCCGACGATCGCCCAACGCCACGCAGGTGCACGAGCGTTCAGGATGCTCGAGCGGTCGTTCGCACAGACGGCGAGCAACAGCAGCATGACAAGAGAAAGACCCAGCTCGAACTCGAAATAGTCACCGAAGAGGAGCGGCGCCAGGACACCGACGAAGAGCCCCCCGAGCGCGCCCCCACCCGACACGCACAGATAGAACGCGGTCAGCGAACGGGTGGGTGGCCGCAGCCGGTATAGCTCCCCGTGCATGATCATGCAGCTGGCGAACAACAGGGTACAGAACTTGGGGATCTGAACGTGAAGAGACGCGGCAAAGTCCCGCCCCCTGGGATCGAGCCACGAGATCCAGTAGTCGTCACCAACGGTCAGCCAGAGCCCGACCGCGAAGAGAGCCACGTAGGGGACGCGTCGATAGGTTCGCTTCGAAGCGAAGCAGAGAATGAACGTGACGAGGTAGGTCGCGAGGGGCAGGATCCAGAGGAACGGCACGCTGGCCACGTCGAGGCAAAGTATGTTCGTGATAGCCATCAGCATGACGACCGCGGCTCCGGAGAGGAGGAGCCAGAGCGCGATCACAGCCGGCGCCGGCTTCACGCGCTCTTCGTCTTCTGCGGCGTCACCCGAGCTGGCGGAGGTGTGCGCCGGGCGACGCGCCATCGTCGCGCATCCGAGCACGGCGGCGGCCGTCGGCAGGAACGCGAACGACCAGAGGGTACCCGTCTCCGAGAGTGGGAGTCGGGGTTCGAGCAATACCGGATATCCGAGCAGGGCCAGCAACGAACCGACGTTCGACACCGCGTACAGCGGATATGGCGAGCGCAACGGATAGCATCGGGCGAACCAGGCTTGGACGAGCGGCCCGGTCGAGGCCAGCACCATGAAGGGAAGTGCGACGTTGGCCAGGAGCATGGCCAGAATCAGAACGATCGGCTCGCCCGCCCCCTGTGGCTCCCAGGCATCGCTGGGAAGGACCGGCAGGGCGATGAGCGCACCGGTGACCGCGGAGGCGTGCAGACCCAGCTGAAGCGAAGGTCGCGTGAAGCGGATCAGCAGGTGCGCATAGGCGTAGCCCAGGAACAGCGTGGACTGGTAGAACGCGAGGCAGAGCGTCCAGACCGCCGGTGCCCCCCCGAACCACGGAAGGATGCGCTTGCCCACCATCGGTTGAATCAGGAAGATGAGGAACGCCGACGCGAAGATGGCCGCGATGAAGAGCCACTGCCCCACCCGACCCTGTTCTGCCCGAGGCGGCAACGGGAACGTCATGCGGGAAAGGCGGTCGTGTGAGCATCACTGACGCTGTTCGGAGCCATCCGGCGATCTTACCACCTCACCGGGTATTGCATCGCGAAGCCCCGCAGAAACGAAGTTCCTTCGAGAATACGTGCGATGGAACCCCCCGAGAACTCCCGGCAAGGAGTGTTGATTCTGGTGTTTTCGACCGAGCAACCCAGGCAGTCTCTCATCTGGCCCAGCGCTTGATCACGGTCTTCCAGCGCCCCCCCCGGAAGCGCAGCGTCAGCATCGCTGCCGGAGATAGGGAATTCAAGCGGGGTTCTTACCAGGTCCGATAGGTAGCGATTCTGTCGAATCGCAGTTCAAGCCCCGCGTCGGCACTGGCCACACCAACCAGAGAAAAACAACTTCAATAATCCCTACACCATCCCTTCTTTATCAAACTTACTACGCAGATACTGCCAGTTGATATTGGTACTTGGAGTCAACATGTGTCTACGCTCCACTCCATCAACTTTATAATGCAATAGATCATTCCGAGCGCTAGCACCGATTCCATCAAGAAATCTACGCCAGACTATTCTTGTATGCTCTGTCGCCAAAGCCTCTGCGGTGTAATAGCCATTGCGTCCCTGACCGCATAGCATTCGATAACATTGACTCGCCCAAGAGGACGGGATATCAAGGTGAATATTTTGATGGTACACAGCCCGTGACTTTATCAAGAACAACCATTGGCTTCGATCAGCTGGATTAGTCAAATCAAACACATACTGAGTTCCAGGAATCTTGTTCTTCGTGCCCAATATAGGTATAGGAGGGGCATTGCGCTGTATCTTTTGCCACATCCCCTTCCCTGTTGTCTCATAACATAGATACAGATTTGGGGGCATTTGCCCTCCATGCAACACCATTGGTGGCCGCTTAATGAATATCCAATTCGAGTGTGCATAGAAGTCCTGCACACAGTGAGTTGCCCTACCAAAAAAGTAGAGGCCAAAATATGGAGATCCATCTCTAACTATGTATCTGGCTCCAACATTGAGTGCATTTTGGATAAAATCCATGGCGAATCTAAAGGACTGTCTATTATCACCGACATTCTGGAAGTGCTGAGGCATGAACCCTGCACCGCACAAGCCATTACTATCATCGTCTGAATCCATATTGGAACGTACTACAAACTCCAGCGCACCAGGTTGCAATCCCGATCCGGCTAGAGCGTCTTGTGTAATACGTCTATGATTATCTCTAAACATAAGAATCTCCGGTCAAGTCACACTTGTTTGCCACTTTGCACAGTTACGACAAATCCCAGGACTTGTTGGGAGCAGCGTAATTGGTTTACCGTCCATACACACTAGCCAAATCCGTACGCGAACTCTCCCCCCGTCACGCTCACCTCTACCCTGCTTATTTCAAGCCCCTCCAGCATGCGGCTAATCTGCTTGCTAACGTCTTCGATGTGCTGCTCATCGGCCGCCGCAGTAGCGAACTCCTCACCGCGCGTCGTCGTGGCCTGGTAGTCGTTTAGCATCGCCTTGACTTTGGTCTCGAGGCTACGGGCGATCTCGGTGCGGGGGAGATAGGAAGTCGAAGGGGGGGGTTGGCCAGGTCCGATAAGTAGCGATTCTGTCGAATCGCAGTTCAAGCCCCGCGTCGGGCGATTTCAACGGGTCAGCGGCGGTCGCGGCGAGCTGCGAGAGGCTTTACGGAGCCGGCCTCGGGAAGCGCAGCGTTGCTGGGCGCAGGGGTGGCCCGCAGGACCGGGATCGGGGTCTATGCCATGCCGTCGTCGTCGGGTGGCGTTTGATCGAAGGCCCACGCAGCGTCTTCGTTCCAGGATTCGCTCTCGTGCCACGCGGATTCATTCGGCGCGGGCATGAGCGGCGGCGCTCGAGCGGGCAAATCGAGACACGCGAGGATCTTGTGGGCCACCGCGTGATCCTCGATGGCCGCGACCAGACGCATGCCTGCGCCACAGCGGGTGCGCCAAACAGGATGGCGAGCCCCAGCAGCTGCAGCAGGATGAAGGGGGCCACGCCACGTTAGATGGTTCTCACGTCCACCCCGGGCGGTGCCGCGTCCTTCGGGTAGAAGAGGGCGAAGTCGACGGGAGGCGTCAGGAAGGACGTCTGCAGGCACACCGCGAAGAGCACGGTGGCGTCGATCCCTATGGGCCTCGACACGCGCCGCGAGAGCCAGGCCCGTCCGGGCTACGATGAACGCATCCCCAGGGCCCGATAGACCGCCGCGCCCAGGTTGCGAATCGGCTCGGGGCCGATGTACGGCAT
>JBDGYW010000511.1:0-5092 GCA_039588935.1 Gemmatimonadota bacterium
AGGTCGAAATGGGCAACGTACTGAGCGGCGTAGTCGCCGGCCGGATGAGCGGCCAGGGCTTGAGCGGTGTGTCGGTCGTGCTGAACGGCGCGGACAGCACTCAAACGCGCGAAGACGGGACGTTTGACATAGTGGGATGGGAGCCACAGTTCGGAGAGATCCGAGTGGCTTTCGCCCGTCTGGGATATCATCCGTGGGAACACAGGTTACAGGCGGACACCGTCCAGACATCGGTCGTGTTGAGCGTAATGATGCGGCCCTTGGCTATTGCGGTGGAACCGGTCATCGTTCAGGCCGAGCGCTTGACCGGGTACCTCGCGCGCACCGGGTTCTACCGTAGAGAGAGGAGGGGACTCGGCCATCACGTGTCTCCCGATTGGATCGAGCAAAGACGCGAGCAGGTGCACGACGTCTCCGATTATCTGCTAGGGATACCCGGTGTCAATATGTTGGCGTTGGCCGATCCCATCGGCCTCGCCGGGGAGGTGCAGGGCAGAGTGATCGTGCTGGGGTACGGCTCCAGAATGTGTCTCCCGAGTGTGTATGTCGACGGAATGCCCACCTACTTTGGGGCAAGCATGCAAGAACTCTCGATGTACCTTGGGCCGGAGGACGTTGCCGCGATAGAGGTGTATCGTCGATGGGCCGAAGCTCCAGCCGAGTATGGCGGGGGTAGGGGTTGCGTAGTCCTCATCTGGACACGCAGGGGCAGGCGGTGAACGAGCAGGAGTGAGAGTACTTCGCCGATGGTGCAGAAAGGGTAGGAAGCGGATGAGTCCACCCCCTACCCACCAGCCAAGAAATGGTCAACAGCTCACGAAGGCCACAGCCATCCAAACGTCCCCGCTGTAAACAGCGCATACACCAGCCCGTCGAAAGTCGACTTGGCCGTCGTGATCCATGAACGTTTGTACCAGATCGAATTCGGCCACAGCGCGGCTGTGTATGCGATGAACGCCGTAAATCCCACGAAACGGAACACCGCCAGGTAATCCGCTCCGGCGGTTAGGGCCCGGCTCGCGACATAGGCTGCGAAGATTCCCACAACTACGCTATAAACGAACCACTGTGTCAGTTGCATGCCCATTTTGTAGGGACCGCTCTCGAGTACCGTCATGAATGCGGACGGGCCCTTTGTCAGCTTCTCAACAAACTCAGGTGAGCCCATCTCTTTCGTGCCGCCCGCAAACGGCATCACGTACTCGCCCGGCGGGATTGAGAATGGGCGGAGCGCGTCCATGACCTCGTCTTCCTTCGGGAGCTTGGCAAAGTCGTTGTTGTGATAGCCCAGCACCATGTGGATGATGGAACTCACAATGAAGACGATCACCGCCGAGAGCAGGATGGGGAGCCAAAGTGAAATGATGGTTACCATTGCCACCTCCGTGGTCGCTCGGGAAACACGCCGTCAATTTGCGGGCACCGGTTCCTTATCGTCGGTTCACATTATTGAGGGCCTGTTTCGTAAGGTTGTCTCCTCCCCGCATCACAGTCGGCCAATACTGCGAAGCTACACATCGTTCCATTGGCCGCTAGAGGGCTACATCAGAAGAACAACCGCACACCTCCGTTGAATGCTCTGCCCTCCAGAGGTGCCCACACGTTCGTTGTCCATCGTCCTTGTGGTGATTGGGCCGGGCGAACCAACGGAGCCCATCGGGTGTGCCGCGCGTCCAGGATATTCTCGGCGTTCAGGAAGAACCGGGCATGACCCACTCTCCGCTCTGCTAACACACCGACGATTACGTGGTTGCGTGAGCGTGTTCGATATGGGTCGTCATCCAGCTGCTGTAAACCCGTGAAGTAGAATTCCACACCAATCCGACCACGTTCGTGTTCTTCCCAGGCGGCGACAACACCGGCCGTGTGGCGTGGTGTGTATGGTACCTCTCGCCGGGTGCCTTCCCAAAGCTCGGTTGATTCCGTGTAGACGTATGTCGCTGTCAGATGGATAGGCTCCCGCGCGTACCGAGCGAGCAACTCCGTTCCCCATGCCCGCGTGGGCCCGGGCGCGTTCACGAGTTCGAGACCGCCCACGTCGGCGGGTCTCGTTTGAACGGGATTCTGAATAGATGAAGCAAAAAGTGTTGCGTTCAGCTCCAGGTCGCCGATCTCGCGTCCAAGGTCGAGTGAAACACCCAGAGCTCTCTCGGCTTCCAGGCCGGATGGCAGCGGGGCAAGCTGAGAGAGGCCGACAGACTGCACGTCCTCGGTGTGTGGGGTTGGAGCGAAGTAGCCTGTGCCACCGGACGCCCTCACAGTCCAGGGAGGCAGCCGCACGAGCGCGGACACGCGGGGGTTCGCAAACACTCCGTGCACATTGTGGTGATCGAGCCGCGCGCTTGCAGAGACCAGCAGGGCATTGGAAATCGTCAGTTCGTCTTGCGCGAACACCCCGGGTACCGTGTGTGTGTAATCGAAACCCATCACGTCTTCTGCGCGATAAGCATCGTGTTGGATTGCCGCACCAATCACCCATGCATGGCGTGCGTGCGTACCCGCGAAACTCGCCTCCAAGAAAGCCGTGGCGTGGCGGTCGTTCTCGAAGATTAGCCCGAAGGTGTGTTCGTGTTGCTGGAGCGAGGCTGAGCCGCGGACCGTGAAGAGCTGGCCACGGTAGCTCAGTATGCGGGCGAGCAAGCCTGCGTCCAGGCGCTTCGTGCTCAACTCCTCTGGGTATGGAGTGCCCGCTGGCGTGAGTCTGTCAGTTACAGTGCCTCCGTCACGATCCTCCAGCATGCCTCCGACGGTAGCCAGCACTGAACTGCCCCGCCCATTGTTCCAGTAGATTCGTGGGCGCGCCATCATTCGGCGGAACCCGGGAGCGTCTGCCCATCCATCATCGTCTACATCGGCTTGCCCTTGCAGGTGGACACCCGACAGCAGTGTGTATCCCCATCTCGGACTCAGAGAGTCGGAGAGCCACAGTACAGCGTCGGCCCCGCCGAGAGTCGAGCCATTCAACAACAGCTCTCGCTCCGTGTTTGGCTTGCGGGAAATGAGGTTCACGACGCCCCCGAGGGCAGTGGCGCCATAAAGCGCCGAAGCAACACCCTTGATGACCTCGACCTGTGCAAGGTCCACGGGCGGAATCTGGAGCGGGCCAAGTGCTCCACTCTGACCGCCGTAGAGCGGGAGTCCGTCCGAGAGGATCAGGGTATAGCGCCCGCGGAGTCCTTGAATGCGTACGCTCGCTCCGCCCAACGCCGGAGCCGTCGGCTGCACCCTGAGTCCGGCAGTCTCGTTCAAGAGCATGGCGATATCGCCAGGCGTCATGAGGAGTTTCTCCTCGATCTCCTCGCGATCGATCACCTCTACCCGGAGCGGCTCTTCCTCGATGCGCCGGTCGGATCGTGTGGACATAACCACGATGCCCTCAGTCTCCACGGCAAGTGTCTCGAGTACAACCGTTAAGGCCGCTTCACCCTGTTCCGGGATTTCCGCAACGACTTGACTGGGAACGAAGCCGATCCGCTCCACCGTTACCTTGGCTCTCCCGGCTGGAAGAGCGAGGACGGCTATCCCATCAGCGTCAGTCGCGGCCGATACTCTGCCCGAGCTGACAAGCGCGCTCTCTACTACATGTCCCTCAACATCTTCCACGGTCACGACGAGCCGGCCTTCCGACTCTTGAGCGGCGAGCTGAGTACAGCAGAGCAGAGCAAAGAGCAGGGCGGGCGCGCAGGGTCGAAAACTCGGCTGCACGGTCACCGCGACTGCACCTCGTTGTACCTGCTCACAAAATCCTCTACCTTGAGAGATGCGATCACATCACCGATGAGTTCGAGGGGGAGGCTCTCCAGTTTCCTGAATCGCACGCACGACTTTCCCAAGTCCATTCGCTTGCCGGTGGCCTTGTACTTCGTCTCGAACTCCTGCCGACTCTCATCCGACATGTAAATGCTGGTCAGGTATACCGCCATATGGTTCTTCTGTGAGGCCAATGCCGCGTACATAAGTGGCTGCCCGTTATAGGTGTCGGGGCAAGTCTCGAGGGGTACCTGATACGTTATCATGCCCCAATTCATGGTCTCCTCGTAGCCCTTTGGGAGACGTGCAAGGATCTCCTTCCGAACGACGGAAATTGCATCTCTGCGATCGTCCGGCAGGTCAGACAGATATTCCTTCACCGTAGTTGCTTTGGATTGCATGGGTAGGTCTCCACGATACTGGTTGGCGAGATGCCGAGCTCCGGAGCAGCGTCAGATCTGCCAACCAACAGGTTCAGTCCGTGTGGACAGGCCCTCGGTTTTGGTGATAGTCAAAGAGGCGTTCGATGTCCTGTCGCAGCACTCTCGCCTCGGAGAGTTCCGGGAGGTCCGATACCTCGAAGAACCGCGCATCGGCTGTCTCGTGCTCCTGGCGGGATTCGGCTTTCCCCGACGGCTTTGCGTAGAAGAACAGCTTGTACACGTGGTGGGGGTAGCGAGGAGTATAGGGGTGCGCACTTCTGTCGATAACTGCCACCAGTTCAACCTCGTCAACAAAGTACCCCGATTCCTCCAGCACCTCCCGCTTCACTCCCTGCGACGGAGTCTCATTTACGTCCGCCCAACCTCCCGGCATGGTCCATCTTCCGTCGCTCTTCTCCTGCACTAGCAGCACCCGATCTTCGTCGAATATCCCCGCACGAAGATCCACCTTGGGCGTGCAATATCCTTCGTCCGGCACAAAGAACTCTTCGATCTTCTTCACCGGCACGTAGCCGATGTGAGCGAACATCTCTCGAGCGAGCTGACCGAGTCTCTCGTAACGCTCGCGGTCGAACGGGTTGACGGTATACACCAGACCGTTTTGAGATATCGCCTGGAGCTCGCGAATCCACTGAATCCAGAGCTGTTCGGTTTGCATTTAAGCAATCTTGCTCCTGTTTTCCAAAAACGCCAGTTCTTGGATGTGTAGCTTGCAGGGAGGCTTCATTTGTGGACTTTACGGGAGCGCCTTCCTTCAGGGAGACGGAGCCGATCATGGCGGATTTCTTCCTTTTCGCTCATCGCGGTGCGAGAGGGCACGAACCGGAAAACACCCTTGCTTCCTTCGCAAAAGCGCTCGAGATGGGCGCAAGATGGATCGAGTTGGACGTGTACGTGGC
>JBDGYW010000512.1:0-5086 GCA_039588935.1 Gemmatimonadota bacterium
GTCAACCAGCACAGGGGTGCCGGGGAAAGAGGTCAGGTCACGACCGTGGCGCCGGCTTGGGAGATCGTCTTAGCCCCACGTACGTCCTCTCCAGGCCAGCGTCTTTCGATCGCGAGCAAGATCGGCGACGCAATGAAGACCGACGAGAAGGTACCAGTGAGCACGCCGAACGTCATCACGATCGCAAACCCCTTAATGACACTCCCTGCGAGAAAGGCCAGCGCCAAAGTCGCAGCTAAGGTCGTCCCTGACGTCAGCACGGTTCGGGGCAATGTCTCGTTGATGCTCCGATTGAGGATCTCGTATATGCTCTTGCGCTTGTATTTCTTGAGATTCTCTCTCACTCGGTCGAAGGTCACGATCGTATCGTTCAAGGAATACCCGATAATCGTGAGCAGCCCTGCCACGACGACGAGCGAGACCTCCAGATTGAGCAGCGAGATGAACGCGATGGTGGTGAGAATGTCGTGCACCGTTGCCGCAACAGCCGCTAGCCCGAACCGCCACTCGTACCGGAACCAGATCACGAGAAATATTGCGCCAAACGCCAAGATTAGCGCTTGTTGCACGCGCGCGCGCAGTTCGCCTCCGACCTTCGGCCCGATAGCCTCCGTGCGCTGAATGTCGTAGGCATCTGCGCCAAAAACTGCAGTGAGGACACTGTCAATCACTACTCCCGTACGCTGAGTAGTCGCCTCTGTCACATCTTCGTCAGGATCGAGTCGCGCCCGGACAACAAACTCGTCTGGCGCCCCGAACGTCTGGATTTCCGCGCCGCTCAATTCGGTTGGGTCGAGCGCCGATCGGATATCCGCGGTTTCGATGCCTTCTTCGGCGATCAGCTGAATCAGCGTACCACCGGTAAACTCGATGCTCGTATTGAGTGCGCGTCCAGTGGTGACTTGCCGGATCCCAAGGAGGCACAATCCGGGAATCATGAACACGATGGCGGCAATGGCTGCTGTGCGCCAAACGGACAGTACGTCGTAATGGGCGTCGTCAAAAAGCCGAAACATCAGATGGTTAGCTCCTGTGTGACCGTGCGGCGTTGGAGCCAGATCAGAAAGAAGGTGCGCGTTACGAACACCGCGGTTATGAGCGATGCAACGATACCAATGATAAGAGTGACTGCAAATCCCTTGACGGGGCCGGTGCCGAACTGGAAAAGGAATGCCGCTGTTATCACCGTTGTTACGTTGGCGTCAATGATTGCAGGCATGGCGTGCTGGAAGCCAGCATCAACCGCGGCACGCGGCGTCTTGTCGAGCCGCAACTCCTCACGTATTCGTTCGAAGATTAGCACATTCGCATCCACTGCAAGGCCAAGCGACAACACGAACCCCGCGAGACCGGGCAGCGTCAGAGTTGCGCCGAAACTGGCAAGCCCACCGAGAGTAAGCAGAACGTAGAAGAACAAGGCAGCGATGGCCAAGAAGCCTGCGCGTCGATAATAGACGGCCATTATCAAAAGAACCATAATCGCGGCAACTACTGCGGCACGGCTTCCCTGCGTTATCGAATCGCGCCCAAGACTCGGCCCTACAGCTCGTTCCTCAACAATGGAGAGTCTCGCCGGAAGCGCACCAGCCCTGAGTACGAGCGCCAGGTCCTGCGCCTCCTGCAGCGCGACGCTCCCCAATTCTATTTGGCCACTACGACCGATCCGCGAGCGAATGATCGGTGGTTGCCTGTGCACACGCCCGTCTAGGATGATCGCCATGTAGTCGTCGACATGCTCGGCCGATTCGCGGCCAAAAATGCGGCCGCCTCTGCGAGTTAGCTCGAACCGGACGATGGCGCTTCTCGTCTGCGGGTCGATCGTGGCCGTCGCATCCGTCAGGTACTCTCCCGTGATGGCCGCGCGATCTTCGACGGCGTAGACCGGTCGATAGGGTCGCCCACCCATCGAAACCGGTTCCAGTCCCCAGAACAGTTCGATCCCTCTGGGGATCGCTCGTTGAGTGACCTCGAGCTGAAGAATTGAATCGACCTGGCGATACCGCTCTTCCTCGACATGGAACTCACCGGGGATCTGTCCGCCAAACAGATAAGAGCTCAGCGGCCCTGGTCCGTCCAGGGTATCGGTAGAATCTGCTCCCGTGAGAGCCGAATCTGCCTCAGTCGTCTGCGAGTCAGTGCCCAGTAGCTGTTCGACCGCGCTCGGAATTGCCGCTTCCGCACCAGGCGCCGCCCTGACTCCAGCCCTCCGCAGAGCCCCGTCGATTGCGGGAAGTGCATTACTGAACCGTTGATCCATGTCGGTGATGCGCCACTCCAGGAACGCCGACCGTTGAACGATCTGCTTGGCACGACCAGGATCGTCGATGCCGGCCAACTGCACGACGATTCGGTCGCTGCCGACCTTTTGGATGTCCGGCTCAGTCACCCCGAACTCGTCGATGCGCGTTCTGATGACCGTGAGGGCGCGGTCAATCGCGTCCTCGCGGTCTTGCACGCGGCCCTGACTCTCGTCAATCTCGAGCGCGAGGTAGATCCCGCCCTGGAGATCCAGACCTCGCTTGATGGGAACGCGGCGAACCACAGTGTCCATCATGGTTCCGTCCACCGCGCGCACCCGCTGCGTGACGTTTCTCGGAATGAGAAAGAAGATGGCCAGGGCGACG
Source organism: Gemmatimonadota bacterium (assembly GCA_039588935.1). Classification (GTDB taxonomy): domain Bacteria; phylum Gemmatimonadota; class Gemmatimonadetes; order Gemmatimonadales; family GWC2-71-9; genus JBDGYW01. The sequence goes on from JBDGYW010000512.1 coordinate 2,625, forward strand.
AGCCCGGCAATCATGATTAGGCGATTTCGTATGCTTGAGAACATGGCAATTTCTAGAGTTGCAAAGACTTAATGGTTACTGAACCCGTTCGGGCCTGTCAACGCACGTCGTGCCGCCACATAGTCCTTTTCCAACTGCTTGGTTAGTTCGTCGGGCGAGTGAAAGGTAGTCACATCCCGAAGACGCTCCACCCAGCTGACCTTCACTTCGTACCCGTAAAGGTCCTCGTGCGCGTCCAGAAGATGGACCTCAAGCGAGCGTTCAGCTTCACCAAAGGTTGGTCGTGGCCCCTGGTGCATCATGCCGGCCGACGCTCCACCGGCCCATTCAACAAACACAGCGTACACACCATTCGGCGGCAGGAGCTTTTGCGGGGACTCAACTTTGAGGTTGATAGTGCGGTAGCCCAAATACCGCCCTCTTCCCATCCCCGGGATCACGAGCGCCGACATCGAGTAGTGGCGCCCAAGCAGGTGCCTAGCCGATTCCAGGTCGCCGCCGGCCACCTCACGGCGCACGCGGGTCGACGACACCGGCCGAGAATCGTAGTCGACTTCGGCCACGACATCGACAGCGAATCCCATCTGTTCACCCAACACTCTCAAGAGTTCCACGTTTCCGGCTCTGCCCTTCCCGAAACCGTGGTCATAGCCGATGACAAGTTCCTTGACATGGAACCTGTCAACGAGCCGTTTGACGAACTCCTCCGGTGAGCATTTCGACAGCGCTCGATCGAATTCGATAAAGGCGACAGCATCCAACTCGCTCTGCGCGAGAATCTCGTGGCGCTCGGCACCGACCGTCAACCGAGGAGGGGCCGCCTGCGGATTGACAATCTCCAGCGGGTGCGGTTCGAAGGTCACGAGCACACTGCGCCGACCTGCGACTCGAGCACGTTCAGCGATTTCCTCCAGCACGCGCTGGTGACCAAGGTGCACACCGTCGAAGGTCCCCACCGTAATCACCGTACCGTTCGTTCCTGCGCCCGGCGGCATGCCCTGCTCTACCCTTCCAACACCACTTTAGGTCTGAACATGCCGTCGCGTCGTTCCGCGACCGCAACCAATTGTCCTCCCGCGACCAACGCAACAACGTCTTCGTCAGAATCCTCGGCCGAAATTGGCTGCCCGTGCGTAACCTTTTGCCTCACTTCCTCGCTCCCGATGGAAAAACGTGGTAAGTGACCTACTGCTTCCGCTGGAGAGCCACTGAAGGCAGAATTCCCCCCGATGTCAGATAGAGCCTGCGCTCGTTCGACATCGAAGGTGCCAACCGAGGTTCGCCTGAGTGCTCTCAAATGAGCACCACATCCCAACGCACCTCCAATATCCCGAGCGAGCGCACGAACATAGGTTCCGCTGCTCACATCGCAGCGAAACTCCAAGTCCGCTCCGGAAACATCCGTCAAGACAAACTCAAATACTTCGATTTCCCTTGACGGCAGATCGACCACCTCACCCCTTCTTGCCAGACGGTATGCCCTTTGTCCTCCAACTTTCCTGGCAGAAAATTTGGGAGGCTTTTGTTCTTGACGGCCCACCCGCGCGGCGACCTCCTGGTCGATCTCTGCGCGCTCGAGAATTCGCCAGCTGTCATCCTCCCCCGTCACGTCGCCTGTGAGGTCGTGTGTGTCAGTCGACGTCCCCAACCTGATCGTGCCCACGTATGCCTTTCGCAAACCCACCAGAAACTGCGACAGGCGAGTCGCTCGCCCGATCAACACCACCAGCAGTCCGGTCGCGAACGGATCGAGCGTCCCCGTATGGCCAACTCGCCGCACACCGAGACCGCGACGCACCACGTCGACCACGTCGTGAGCGGTCGGACCCGCCGGTTTGTCAATGAGGAGGAAACCGTCTTTCAGCGCGACTGCTCGTCTTCTTCGAGCTTGTGAAGGAGTTCGTCTATATGAGCGGCATGCTCGAGTCCGCGATCGAGTTCGAGGTGCAACTCGGGGGCCGTTCGAATGTGGAGATTTCGTGCGATGAACGAGCGCAGAAAACCGCTCGCGTGTTTCAGGCCCTCCATGGCCCTCGCTTTCTCCTCTTCCGTACCCAGAACGCTCACATAAACCGTAGCATGGGTCACATCCGCTGACACCGTTACCCGCGTTACGGTCGCGAAGCCAATGCGTGGATCCTTTAGTTCGGTAGCTATGGCCTCAGCCATCGCGTGCCGAATCAGTTCCGACATCCGTTCGCGTCGATGTCGCTCGGTGCGTTTCACAAGAAGCTCGTTGAAGAATCGACGATACGTGCGAATCCGTCCGAGGCCACCAGCTTATCGGCCGAGCTGAGCACGGACTCAGAATGACGTCGATCGGTGGCAACGACACAGCAAGTCAGTTCTGCTCGCTGCCATAGATCTTGGTGAGCCGTCTCTGCCACGGAGACGTTGAACCGATTGTGCAGTCGGTCCTTCAGACTCTTTAGGATACGACGTTTCTCTTTGAGCGACCTGCA
>JBDGYW010000513.1:0-5081 GCA_039588935.1 Gemmatimonadota bacterium
GATATCGAAGACCGTCTCGAGGTCACGGTATCGTAGCACATGTTCCCGTGGCCTAGACGTGAAGTCCTTTTCCGTGAGCTTTGCCTCAACCAGGAGGTCACCGACCCTCATATCCACCTCGGTTGCGTCATCTGTACCGTCCGCAAGTGCAACCTTTGCCATGAAGCCAAACGCTGGCTCAGTTGCGGCGGCAGTGAAGCCCAACTTCTCCAGGGCTCGTTCCAGTACGCCCGGGTAACAGCAACAGTTCATCAGGAGGGCGTCGGAGCTGTTGGAGGAGTCAAGTTCCTTCGCTGTATTCCTCTTCTCGGGAGGCAGGGCGTTCTGCTGTGAATGCGTCTTCTCTAGCCGACATGCCCACTCCGGCTTCGCACGTATCGCCTGCCACGACTCAGGGTAGAAGTTCCCGTGGCTTCCGCCTCCGGTGACGGGCTCAAACAGGATCACAGGTTTGGCACCCAGGCTTTTGTAGTACGGAACACCTTCGCTAGCCGCCCAGGCTTCCGCATGTTCCCGTAAGTGTGTTCGTAACCTGCCGGACCAATTCATTGTTCTCACCGTCCTTCTCGAGCGCGTACGAGATGCACAAACCACTGACGGAATATGTCTCCGAGGCTCTCCGTTGGCCTCCCCGGGCCTCAGAGATGTTCAGGAGTATTCAGATAGCCCTGCGGCAGTGTGAGACAGAGGGAAGGCAAGGAAGAGAATTGGGTGCTTCGGTGGTCTCCGACGCGCCGTTACCGGCTAAGGAGGCCGGTAACGAGAACTACCCGATACCCTGGGAACCCCGTCAGGACGTCGCCTGCGACATCGGACTACCGCAGGTGGATCTCATTGAGGGTCTCAGTCAACTCTCCCTGAGGTCCTTCGGGGAGTCTGGAAAGAGTGCATGACGCGCAGTATGGGAAAGCTGCTCTGATAGCCACGGAGAGCTTGGTGTCGCACTCGAGAACGGCTGTAGCGATTGCGTGAGACGCTTCGTCCAACATCGCTTTGGTAACCGGATGCGGACGCCCGCAGTCCAGGCATACGAACGTCCATTGAGAGGGTTGGATTGCTAGCCCACCATCTTTAACCTGCGGCCGCCCAAAACGACGGCCTCGATGGTCTCACTGTCAGCGTGCTGGTAGCACTTCAACAGCGTCGTCGTGTCCACCCAACCGCCGGCGGCGGCAACATCGACGACGGAGAGGTGTTTTCGCTGAGAAGCCCAACCACGGCGGAAGGCGTGCCAAGAGCCGCCAGGGAGATGTTCAAGGCCCGCAAGCTGCTCTGCTCGGCGAAGCCAGGATGTGGCCGCGTGGCGCGTGACGGACCGCTCTGGAGCGGTCGGGGAAGCGAAAATAAATGAGTCGTCCTCAACCGGGCGGCGCATGCGCAGGCTCTCCAGTGCCGCTTTCACTTCACTCGTAACCGGGGCGGTCCAAGCTCGGCCAATCTTATCGTGTTCCGCACGCCAGTGAATCACGCCATGGAGTCCTTCATCCGGTCGCCAATCGCCCCAACGCAACCCCAATATCGAGGAGACCCGCCGACCCGTGTCCGCCGCAATGACCAACAACTCTCGAAGGTAGGAGCGGACGCGGTGACGATCCGCACCGATCATCGTCACCTTGTCGGCCACGGCAACGAGCTTTTCGAAGCGATCAGAATCAGCGACTGGGCGCTTGGGATTCTTCACAGTCGGCACGGTAAGACCGTGAGTGGGATCCGACACAAGGAGAGGGTCACCGGACGCGGTACGATACTTCATACCAAACAGACATAGTTGCCGCAACAACTTGAGTGTTTTTTCAACGGCGCGCTCGCCCACAGGAGAGCGTAGTTCAGGATCCAATACAGCTTGGCCTCGCGCGTCGATCTCGCCTGATCGGCGCATCCTGCTCACTTCGTTCCATTCCTTAGGTCCGATCCTACTCAGAACAAACTGAGGTCCGAGGCGGCTGCGCCAAAGTTCCAACTCGCGGCGGACAGCTGCCTGCTGTCCGGACGACAAACCAGTCACCACTTCACGCTCGAACAACATACTCAGGCGCTCGAACGTGACTTCAGCCGTCGGCCTTTCGCCTTTGATTAGTTTGCTGCTGAGTTCGGCTGCCTCCGCCTTGGCGCGTTTTACCAGGGCAGGGATCAGCTTCCCATCCGAATCGCGAACCCGGTAGCCTCTGGAACGCTTTCGCCTCCCTCTCATCGATCGCTCATACCATCGAAGTCTTACGACGCCGCCAACGGTCGGTTCCTCGATTGTAATCCGACATCCCACCGGCCCGACCGTGTATCGGAAGCGCTTCGGCTGTCGTTTCGCCATAACTCCTCCCTGCTTATAGACAGAACGCGGAGACTATATATGAAAGAAATTTTACTGGTAATTTTCAGACAATTATTTTCGGTCGTTCAGTATCTGTGCTGCCAGGTCATCAATGGAAAGGTTCGACACGCCCTTCTTATGGCGCACGGGCAGGTCACATCTTCTGATACGAACCTCGCTCCGAGAACCGGAGACTCGCTGGTGTGGAAGTGTCCCGTCACGGACCAATCTGCGGATGTGGTCAGGGGTAAGTCCTGCGATCGCTGCAGCGTCGACGACACTCACTTCTACACTCCACCAGTTTTCGAATTCACTTTCAAGTTCTTCCGCTGCCGCATCTAACGCGGTGGATGCCTCTGATGCTCCATAGAGTCGCAGAAGCTCAGCTCGGTCACGCAAGCCGGCTGCGAACGACGCCACGAAGGCGTCGACACTATCCGAGCCGCTCACCGCGTTCGCCGTCATAGGTGCACACCTGGATAGGTCAGCGGAGCCATTCCGCTGGCACGAAGACCACGTCCTCGTCCTTTGAGCAAATTGGATCTGGGTCGTCCGGCATTTCATCCACGTCGAGCCAACGGAGGAAGCTCTGACCGCACTTGAGAGCGAGTTCTTTGGAGTCGCATCCGACGGACATCATTTGTCTGTATCGCCGTGCCGACTCGAACCGCTGTCCTGTCTGCACTCTAAGCGCGAGACGCCGCAGTAACAGCGACTCGTCAATGAGAACTATGTCTGCCCAGCGAAACCGCCCTTGGCTATCGACGGCCGAATCTTCCGGTGGCGCGATTGCAGCCGTGTGCTCGGCCAAGACTCTGAGACCGGAGGCCCAGTTGTTCAAGACGACTTGCCACTCCGCACGTGTGATTCTCCGAAACGAGTCGCCAACAACACCGGGGCAAGTGTGAGTGTTCTTACTATCAACAGCCATGGTTCACTCCTAATCGACCGGCAAGATCGCATACGGCTACGAAGCTGAATCGATCCTGACCGCAATGTCATTCTGCATTGGATTGGCCTCGTGTTCGGCTCCGTCGGTGCACGTCTAGAGGTATCTCGAATTCGAATTCGTCGTCCCCGTCGTCGCTCGAATGTGTCCCGGTGCCCCCCTTATAGGGGACGGGTCGGGACACATTGCCGGCTGGTGTGTCCCGCTGCCCTTGCGAGGGGGGGACACCGGGCACGACTTGGTACTTGTGGGACGTTGAGGAGCCGACGTTTTCGATCTGCCCCACTGCTTTTAGTTCGCGCACGGCTCCGTCCACCTCAGTCTTCCTGCGAGGCACGCCCTCTCGAATTGCCCTCATGCTGCTGCGTGGGTGCTTGCTGACGTAGGCGAGCACTTGCGCCTTTACATCGAGTTCCTCGCTCACCAGTTCGTATGCCACTCCGTCGTAGGACACACTGTATTTCGCGAGAGGCCACCGACCCTTGGGCGTGATGTCACGAACGCGGGGAGCATTCTTCGGAATGTCCATCTCCAAAATCATGTCGACGCCAGCACCGATTGCCGTGGAGTCGCGGTATCGTCCATCTGATTTCTTGCCGTGATGGAGCAGCAAGATGGCAGCGCCAGTCACGCGCGCAATTCGTGCGAGGGTGCTCATCACCGGCGTCCACTGAGCCGAGGAACCCGCTTCAGACACGTGTCCCTGCGCTAGTGCCGGCAGAGTATCGACGACGATAAACTGTGGCTGGATACGATTTGCGATGGTCACGATTTCGTCGAGCGTGTCCGGCGGCCGGTAGAGGTAAAACACGTCTTCGGTCCGAGCGCCAAATTTCTGCAAACGTTCAAGAAAGTCCGATTCATGTTCTTCGAGGAGGAGCCAGAGCACCCTGCCCTTTGGGCACGGCTCATCGAGGAACTCGCCCCCACACGACACCGCAGCTGCTGCTGCAGTTGCGAGCGTGCTCTTACCCGACTTCTCACGGGCCGCCAGCAGCGTTACGCGGCCCTCAGATGCCAGACGTGGTACCACCGCCCGTGGCCCACGGCACGCTTCTGGGTCCGCAAGCGCATCCGCAGCACAACGCACACCAGGCGGGAGCGACACCTCCGCATCATGCATCAACTCCTCAAGACGTGCGTGAAATCGAGATGGGTCGTCTACATGTAAGTCAGAGACGTCCTTAATGCCCGTTGGTGGGTCGATGACTTTGGCCTCGGGGATGCTCGCTGTCACCTCAGCGGCAAAGTGACCTCCTGCTTGGCCTGGCTCACGGAACACATAGACCGGACGACCCACAACGAGGTTGGCCCACTCAATCTTCCATGCCTTCGCTCCTGGGATTCCAAGCGCAAGCACACCGTGATATTGGCACGTGAGCGTGTCAGATTCACCCTCGACAATCAGAACCGGCTCATCAAAGGCTGATGCCGCGAGACGATCCAGTCCATACGGTTGGAGCACTGCGCCGGGCTTCCACCAGTGACGATCTGCAGTGCGGCATCGGGTGGAAGTGATGTCCCCATCCTCGGACGGATATGGAACGGCAACGTAAGGTTGGCCGCCCTGTCGCCTTTTCGTTTTGATACCGCGACTGCGTAGAAACTTCTTCGGGAGTTTCTTGTCCCGTGCGAAATCTCCGAGCGTGTAGGAGGATCGAATATTGCCTAGGAACAAGTCGCTCATCTCAAGACCTAGAGCGCTCACCACGGCCTCAGGAGTGCACCCAGCGAAACACTTGAGGAGCACACGACTGTCGTCTCCTTCGCCAATGGAGAGGGAGGGCTCCTGATCATCGTGTGCTGGACACTGCCCGACCCACC
>JBDGYW010000514.1:0-5064 GCA_039588935.1 Gemmatimonadota bacterium
GTATGAGTACATGAACATGGATGGAGCGTTTCGTGCGGCTCTTGGGATATTCCAGCAAAAGATTGTGCCCACGGCATGAAGTTCGGCGAAACCAAACCACAGACATTGGCACGTAGCCTCCCAATCCCCTTGACCCGCTGCACCACGCCAATGATTATACGCCACTCTCCGCCGCAATGGAGCACGCACATTTGACCGGCCAGCAGACTCGTTCTCTGGCCCGCTCGCCTGAGATTTGGCGCAACGGAGGCAGGGGTGAACAGGGAGAACATAGGATGATGCAGGTGCCATTCTTCAGGTATCCACATGTATTCCGGCAAGAGCGGGAAACGATCGAGCGAGCACTCATCTCCACAGCCGATGCAGGCGCATACATCATGCAAGCCGATCTCCGCAGTTTTGAAGACGAGCTTGCAGCGTATTGCGGTGTGCAACATGCTATCGGTGTCGGCAACGCCACCGACGGCATGGAGCTGATCCTTCGTGCTATCGGAGTAGGGCCCGAAGACGAAGTCATTCTCGCTTCGCATACGTTTGTGGCCACGGCCTCTGCGGTCGTGGCAGTTGGTGCTAGACCTGTGTTTGCGGAAATCGGCAGTGATCACTTGATGGACCCTGATGACATCGAACACCGCATCACCGAACGAACACGCGTCATCATGCCAACTCAGCTCAACGGCCGCACTGCCGATATGGATCAGATCTGCAGCGTGGCCCGGCGACACGAAGTCGCGATTGTGGAGGATGGTGCGCAGGGATTGGGCTCCAGGTATCGGGACCGCATGGCCGGAACGTTCGGCCTGGCGGGCGTGTTCAGTTTCTATCCTGCGAAGATGCTGGGTTGCCTTGGAGATGGGGGCGCAATCGTCACGGACGACGTCGAAACCGCACGCACGCTACGGGAACTCAGGGATCACGGCAGGAACGAGGTGACCGGAGAAATCGTTCGCTGGGGTCGCAACAGCCGCTTGGACAACCTACAGGCCGCAATACTCCGTCCGAAACTCGCAAACGTCGAACATGCAATAGCGACCAGGCGAGCTTTGGCACAGCGTTACCACATCGGGCTCCGGGAGATCTCGGAACTCCACTTGCCACCGCCTCCCGACGACGGCACGGATGCGATCCACTACGACGTGTTCCAGAACTACGAGATTGAAGCCGTAGATCGCGATCGTCTGCAAGCGCACTTGGAAGAGGACGGGATCGGAACGCTGCTACAGTGGGGAGGGCGTGGCGTCCATCAGCACACTGCCCTCGGAATCCGCCAAACATTGCCGCGGACGGAAGGCATAATGGCTCGTTCGTTGATGCTACCGATGAATACGTCGGTCACTGGCGACGAGGTGGATTACGTGTGTGAACGGGTGGCGGCGTTCTATGGCGGTTAGCTCTGTTAAAGGCACTGGAGTGGCTGACGCCGATTCCGTCCGGGCCGGCTTTCACGCGGCGTGGTTGAAAAGAAGTATAGACATAGCCTCGAGCAGCCTGGCCCTCCTGCTGTTGTTCCCTGTTTTCTGCTGCGTCTCGTTGTTGATCTGGGCGGAGGATCGCCACAATCCACTCTACCTGGCTCCTCGCATCGGTCGCGGTGAACGTCCATTCAAGATGGTGAAGCTGCGGTCGATGGCGGTAAATGCTGACCAGAACTGTGTGGACTCAACAGCCCAAGATGACGCCAGGATCACCCGCGTGGGACGGGCGATCCGGAAGCTAAAGCTGGATGAGCTGTCACAGCTATGGAACGTGTTGAAGGGCGACATGAGTCTTGTCGGCCCCCGCCCGAACGTGGAGCGGGACGTGCGACTGTACAGCGATGTGGAACGGCGGCTGCTCGACCTGCGCCCCGGGATAACGGACTTCGCATCCGTCGTCTTCGCGGACGAAGGGAAGATTCTCGAGGGTTCCGACGATCCGGACCTACGGTATAACCAGGTAATCAGGCCTTGGAAGAGCCGCCTGGGCCTGCACTACGTGGACTGCCACAATCCGTGGATCGACATGAAGCTGATCATGACGACACTTCTCAACTCATTCTCCCGGGGTCGTGCGCTAGGGCGGATCGCGGAACTGCTCGAGCACACGGGAGCCGATCCGGACCTTATCGCTGTGGCGAGCCGTGACCGTGCGCTCGAGGCAGCACCTCCACCAGGATTGAGTGAGATCGTCCGTGCTCGACCGCGCGGCGTCGTGTGATGGTTGAGCACACGGCCGCGAAGATGAGCGCTCTTTGGGTGGCAGCGAACCACATGACGCCAAGGTGGAGAAAGTGACGCTTGAACGATTTTCGCCCGAAGAAGTGCGGGTTATGGCCGCGGACATACGGCTGCTGTCCATCGACATGATCTCAAGGGGTGGCGCCTCGCATCTTGGTTCGGTTTTCTCGTGCGCCGAGATCCTCGCATGCCTGTACGGTGGCATCATGAGACTGCAGGCGGAGGAGCCGGACTGGCCTGATCGAGACAGGTTTGTCATGAGCAAGGGCCACGGCGCCGCAGGTCTGTACGCAGCTTTGGCCTTGCGTGGATTCTTCCCAATGGAACGCCTCAAAGAATTCTGTGTGGACGGTGGCTCCCTTTACGGACATGTAACTCACATGAGCGTACCTGGTGTGGAAGTCTCGACTGGTGCTCTGGGACATGGGCTGGCGATCGCCGTAGGACTCGCCGCGGGCGCGTCGAGGCAAGGAAGGGATTGGCGAGTCTACTCGCTGCTGAGTGACGGGGAGTGTGACGAAGGCTCTACGTGGGAGGCAGCGTTGCTCGCCCCCGCCTGGCACCTCGGAAACCTCACGGTCATCGTCGATTACAACAAGATCCAAGCCCTCGGGCGTGTGGATGACGTACTTCCTCTCGAGCCGTTCGCCGACAAGTGGCGGGCGTTCGGTTGGGACACTCGCGAAGTGAACGGCCATGATGTGAGCGAGCTCTCCGACGCCCTAGGTTCCCGCCCTCCGCCGACGGCCGACAAGCCACAATGTTTCATCGCACACACCGTCAAGGGCAAAGGCGTATCGTTCATGGAGAACGACCTCCTGTGGCACTACCGGTGTCCAAGAGGTGATGAGTATGACCGCGCAGTCGAGGAGCTGGAGGCCCATAAGTGAGAGACGCCTTCGTCAGCACGCTGGTAAACGTCGCTAGGCGTGACCCGACGGTTTTGCTCATTACAGGCGATCTCGGATTCGGAGTGCTGGACGAGTTCCGCAATGAGTGCCCCAGGCAGTTCTACAACATCGGCGTCGCGGAACAAAATCTGGCAGGTGTGGCCGTGGGATTGGCGCTCAGCGGACATACGGTCCTCACCTACAGCATAGGCAATTTCCCAACCCTCCGATGTTTGGAGCAGATTCGCAATGACGTTTGTTACCACAAGGCAAACGTGAAGATCGTTGCTGTCGGGGGTGGGTTGGCTTACGGAGCGCTGGGGGCTTCGCATTTCGCCACGGAAGATTTGGCGATAATGCGTGTGCTGCCGGAGCTGACCGTTGTTGCTCCGGGCGATCCCTTGGAGGTGGAGAAGCTGGTCCCACAGATCGTGGAACATCGAGGACCGGTCTATCTTCGGCTTGGCAGGGCCGGAGAGAAGCCGGTGCACGATCCGGCGGTCACCGTTACCCTAGGTCAGCCTACGGTCACGCGTCCTGGCACCGACGTCCAGCTGCTCGCTATCGGGGCTATGTTGCCGGTGGCACTCGAGGCCGCCGACCTGCTCGCAAACGACGGCATTGAAGCTGAAGTAGTCAGTGTGCACACGTTGAAGCCGCTGGCCTCCGAGACCCTCTGCGACATGGTCTCACGCTTCCCGATCGTGGTGACGTGTGAGGAGCATACGGTGCTCGGCGGCTTGGGCGGCGCTGTTGCGGAAACCCTCATGGAGGCAGGTGTCTCAATAACGTTCAGACGGTTTGGGCTGAACGGAGATTTCCCGACAGCAGTAGGGTCACAGGAGTATCTGCGGGCGGCAAACCATATCGACGCCGCAGCATTGCGGTCGCTTGTCTTATCACTGTAGCAGTACACTCAACCGAGTGACCATTTACCGACTCGAGAGCCCATCATCCATCCGTGCGACGGCGTAGAGCACGCGGTGCAGACTATCAACCCGATCAGTCGGCAGCTGCACCCTCTCGCACCCCACCGCCAGGTCCGGCCCGATCTCAGACGGCACGGGCTCCAGCCTGCCATATAAGATCCTCTTCAGCAGGCTACGAACCAGTTCCGTGCGGGCATGGGTCTGCGGCACGAGGCCAAGATTGGTGCCAACCTTCCGAATCGCTCCCAACAGACGCTGGAATGGCCGGACTCTCTCTTGGGCGAAGGTGCCGAACACCTCCACCGAAAAGAGGTGCTCGCGGAAACATGCCTCGAGTTCCGGGGGCGAGAAGTATTGGAAGCTCTTCGGACTACGGCTGAATCCCGGCCAATCCTTGTTGGGGAGCGCGAGCAGCACGATTCCGCCGGGCCGTAGTATCTGGCGCGCCTCTTCCAGAAACCGTCCTACGTCGGATAGATAGTAGATCGCCTCAAACATGACGACCGCGTCGAAGCTAGCCGGTTTGAACGGCAAGAACAGGGCATCGAACCGGGCTACGGGCAACCGTCCACGATAGTGTTCGCTGCACACCCTCATACAGACCGGGTCACAGTCGCCTCCAACCACACGTTTGGCCATTGTGGCCAGGTGCCCCAATCCCACACCGGGGCCACAGGCTACCTCCAGTACGTCCCTTCCAACTACCAGATCTCCTGCCCAAACGTAGCGACACGCGATCATCTCGAGCTGTTCGTGAGGGACGCGGTTCCCGGGCATCTCCGTCACGAAAGCATATGTCAGTTTGCGGTCGATCGGCACGTTCACGTCAAATCGCTGCAGGCGGTGATGTCGGGGACGTCAGGTCGCCCTGCACAACCTGCGCACCCCTGGCTCGGTCGCCGGCCGTTCACGCAGCCGGCCGGCGGAGTGATGCGAGCGCCCGGTCGTCCGTTCTTTACCTTAGGCACTCTAGGACGCACTGTCGGGACTGGTTGAGTATTTACGAAGCCACGGCAGCAGCAGCCGTAC